>JAJZEQ010000262.1 GCA_021851345.1 Pseudomonadota bacterium | reverse complement strand
GCGGGAAGCTCAAGGCCAGCCGCGAAATCCGCATCGCCTCGCTGTTCAGGGAAGTGCCGCTCGAGTTTCTCAGGATGATCGCCGTGCATGAACTTGCGCACCTGAAAGAAAAGGAACACGACAAAGCCTTCTACCAACTCTGCATCCACATGGAGCCGGCATATCACCAGTACGAACTCGACCTGCGCCTGTACCTGACGCAGGTCGAGCTGTGCGGCCCGATGTCCTGGCCCGGGTGAATCCGGGATTCCCGGGTTGCGTACAGCTTTCCGATGGAATGGACTGTTTGAATTAATCGCTGTCCTGTTCAATAATCCGCGCAGACGCTGCACGCGGCATCCATCCTTTTTACTTTTGCCCTTATTTGGAGAAAATTCATGAAACTGCTCGGAACCAATGCCAGCCCCTATGTGCGCAAGGCGCGCCTGGTCTTGCTGGAAAAGAACATCCCGCACACTTACCTGATCGACCCTCCGCGCGAGCCTGGCAGCCAGGTGGCGCGCGTCAATCCGCTTGGGCGCATCCCGGCGCTGATACTCGATAACGAGACCTGCGTGTTCGACTCACCGGTGATCGCCGAATACGCCGATACGCTGAACGATACCCCCATCCTGATTCCGCGCACCGATGCACTGGCGCGGATGCGCGTCAAGCGCTGGGAAGCGCTGGCCGACGGCATCATGGATTCGGCTGTCGTGGTGCGCGGCGAAAGCCTGCGCCCGGCGGAAAAGCAGGATGCCGGCAACATCACCCGCCACAACGATGCGGTCACGCGCGCGCTCGCCTATGTGTCAGGGCAGCTGGGCCAGCGCGCCTGGTGCGAGGGCAGTTCCATCACGCTGGCCGACCTGGCAGTGGCGAGCGCGCTGATCTACCTGGACCTGCGCCAGCCGGAACGCGACTGGCGCGGCACCCACCCCAATCTGGCCGCGTGGTTCTCGCGCATGAATGAGCGCGCCAGCGTGCGCGCCAGCCTCGCGGATTGATCCTCTGCTGGCACGCAGCGGCTTGCCGGGGCGGGATAATCAGCCGGTTGGCTGATTCGCCGCCTGTTCAACCAGCCAGGCACGAAACGCGCTGACCTTGGCCAGCATCGTGCGATTCTTCGGCATCACCAGGTGGTAACCGAGGTCCGACGGGATCGCATGATTCAATATCCTGACCAACCGACCCGCTTTCAAATCATCTGCAACCAGGCTATGCCATCCCAGCGTGACGCCCAGCCCGGTAACGGCAGCCTGGATCGCCAACTCGGCATCGCTGAAACGGCGAACGCGCAGGGGTAGGCCAGCCACCCCCAGCGTCGCCAGCAGGGTCTCCCATTCGGGAAACATGCCGCGCATGATGTGCCAATCGTCCTCGATCAGGTTGAAACCGGCAAGATCGGCCGGAACCCGGATCAAGGCTGCCAGCTCCGGGGCCGCCACAGCGACGATCATCTCGGGCATCAGTTGCTCGACCTCCAGCTCAGAATAGTTGCCGCTGCCAAAACGGATCGCCACGTCCACATCTTCTATGGAAAAATCTACCGGGCGTCTGCTGGCCCGCAAATGGATCTCGATTTCAGGATAGGCCGCATGAAAATCGTCCATGCGCGGGATCAGCCAACGCGCCGCAAAAGCTGGCGGGCTGGAGACGATCAGCGGCCCGGCCGAGCTGCCGGAACGGATTTTCAGCATCGCCCGCTCCAGTTGATCGAATCCTTCCGAGACCAGATGCAGCACCTCGCTGGCGGATTCACTCAAGGACAGGGTTTTGCCCCGCTTGAACAGGGCCACGCCGAGATGATCCTCCAGCAATTTGATCTGCTGGCTGACCGCAGCCGGCGTGACATGGAGTTCCTCTGCCGCACGCGCGAACGAACGATGGCGCGCGGCGGCCTCAAAAAATTTCAGTGAATTAAGCGGGGGAAGTCGCCTGGCCATTAGTTTTCCTTAACATCATCTCAATAAAGTCTAGCTTGCGACCCGTTATGGCTAGCCATTACAGTTCCGACTTGTAACTTTATCTTATTGGAGACGCCTTTGGGAACCACTACTGTATACCTGCTTGTCGCCGCCTCGGCATTCTTCTGGGGGACAAATTTCGTATTGGCCGGGCCGGTGTTGGCAGACCTGCCGCCGTTGTGGGCTGCAGCGATGCGATTCGTGCTGGGGGCCGCATTGATGTTCATCGTCGCCTGTGTGCGCCGCGAAAAATTGCTGGTGCTGCTGCGGCGCCATGCTGCGGCATATCTGCTGCTCGGAACAGTCGGCATCACCGCCTTCAACCTGCTGTTCTTTTTCGCACTGCAATCGACCTCGGCCAATAACGCTGCGCTGATCATGGCGATCAATCCCTTGCTGACGGCGCTGCTGGCAGCCGCATTTCTCGGGGAGAGACCCACGCCGCGGCACCTGATGGCGCTGCCGGTCGCCCTGCTGGGCGTGCTGGTGGTTATCTCGCACGGGGACATCGGCAAGCTTGCTTCCCTGGGCTTTTCCCATGGCGACCTGCTGATGCTGGGCGCCACATTATCCTGGGCGATGTACAACGTGCTGACCCGTCGCTACATGCCGCAAGGCTCGGCTATCGCCAATACCAGCTGGATCATGGCTGTGGGAGCCGCCCTGCTGCTGGCTACCGCGTTCGGCAGCAACAGCCACCTGCACACTCTCGATATCAAGGCCGGTATCGCGATGTCCATCATGGTCGTCGGCGGAACGGTATTCGCCTACCTGTTCTGGGGAATAGGCATCGCGCGGCTGGGCGCAGCTCGCACGGCAATTTTCATCAATCTCGTTCCGGTATTCGCGATGCTGGTCAGCGCGTTCCTGGGCACTCTGCCCTCCACCGCCCAGGTGGTGGGCGGCCTGCTGGTGCTGGGTGGCGTAACCATCTCGATGCTGCCCTCGCGGCGCGCGCGCATAGCGCAACCCGCATAGGCAACTGCGCCCACCGATCAGGTGGCCAGCAAATCGTCCAGCCACGCTTTCCAGCGCAGGTATTTTTGCGGAAGCGCCAGGGTGTTGGCTGCAACCGATATCCTGGCGCTTTTTCTGTGGCTGGCCGGGGTCATGCCGGCGGCGAGCAGCGCGGCACCCTGCAGGCTGGACTCGCCTTGATCCAGGCGATAGACCTCGAATGGCACACATTGAGCGATGCCCTGTTGCAGACAAAGCAATCCTGACAGTCCCCCCGAAAGATAAACCCGCTCGATCGCGGATTCGCGGTGCAAGTCTTCCAGTATCCGCACTACCCTGAAAATAACCGCTTCCAGCAACAAAGTTGCAATACGGCGTTGCGACAGATGCTCAACTGATTCTGAATACCGGATACCGATATCGCCACGGAAACACGGCGCCCCCAGGCCGCTGGGCTCTGCAACACAAAAAATGTCATCCGCCGCCAGGTCTGCGCAGCTGCATTCTCCCACCGGATACGGCGCAAGCGCCGCAGCTATCGAGTTGAGCGTGCCTTCGATCGCGTGGTGAGGATGTTGTGCGCTATCTGTATATACCAGCGTATTCAAGTATCCGCCCGGCGCAGTCTTGTCACCCGAAAAATATCGCATTACAAAACAGCCGGTGCCAAGATTGACCAAGGCCTCGGGCTGGTTTTCCCTGATGCAGGCGGCCAGCGCTGCGGACTGGTCGCCGGCGCTGGCTTGCAAAACCAGCCCGTTGTCCAGGCTCAGGTTCATTCCCGCGGAAGATATTATTTCGGGCAGTATGCCCGGAGGAATGCCGAAGTATTCGCAGAGTTGGGGCGACCATTGCTGTTGCCGGGCACCCATCAGCAGGGTGCGCGCCGCCATCGACGCATCGGTGACAAAATGTTTGCCGCCGCTCCAGCGCCATATCAGGAAGCTGTCCAGCGTGCCCACCCGCAATTCGCCGCTTTCCAGCCGCGCCCGCCAACCAGGATTTTCCAGCAACATGGAGCGCAGTTTCGGCGCGAAATAATAGGGCGTCAGCGGCAAGCCGGCCAGATCGCGGATGGATTTTTCATGCGCCCGCAGCGCGGTGCAACTCGCCGCACCGCGATTGTCCTGCCATGAGACCAGCGGCGTGAGAGGCTGGCCGGTGGCCTGTTCCCAGACCAGGAACGACGAGCGCTGGCTGCACAATCCCAGTGTCTTGCAATCGCCCGCTTGTGCGATGCATTCTTCCAGCACTTGTTCGGCAATCCCTGCATAGGCCAGCGCATCGCTTTCATAGCGTCCATCATGAGCAGTGATCTGCGGCGCCGGGCGCGCAATGATGTTGCCGAGTTCACCGTTGCGATCCAGCAGGCCCGCCTTGATGGCCGTGGTGCCAAGGTCAAGCGCGATGGAAGCAGTCAAATTATTCACCATTTGGGTGATTCACGCAGGTTTCAATTTCCCGGTTTACCGCGGCTTCATCCCAGCCCATCGTACCCGCAACAGTCCCGGCGAGCCGGCGCAGAGTGTCTTCGGACAGCGTCGCCAGTACCAGCAGCGGCATGCGGCGGCGCAGCAGGTCGGCCAGATGCATCACCATCTCGTTGCGCGCGCAAAACTGCAGATCGGCGTGGATGAGAGGCAGCCCGGGGATAATGCGGTCTGCCAGACGAGGGTCATCCGCGATGCTGCACAGTACCTCCCCGGCCCGCTTGCCGTGGCGGCGGATCAGCCACTTTGCAGACTCCTGGTCGACACCGAGTTGTTTTGCCTTGGCACTGATGGCAACCGACCACCCGGAATAATCTTCCTGCGGTGCCCATGGAAACCGGCGGCTTTGGGTGGTGCATGGCGCATCGAGCCCAAGCTGCCCGCACACAGTGTCGACGATGCGTGCCGCATCTTCACGCGCCGAGGTAAGCTTTCCGCCGATCGAATAATGCACGCCATTCGGCGAGGTTTTCAATTCCCAGTCGCGACTGACATCCGACGGATCGGCCTTGCCGCTGCGCTTCATTACGCGCACACCGGCAAAGCTCCCGGCGATATCCGCTTCGCTCCACGCGGTTTTGAGGTATTGATTGGCTGCAGCCAGCAGATAGGCAATGTCCTCCTTTTCGACGGCGACCTGTTCTATATCTCCCTTGTAATCGTTATCCGTTGTGCCTAACAGCGTCATGCCATACCAGGGGATCATGAAGAACACCCTGCCATCGGACTGGGCCGTCAACAGCAGGGCCTCATCAGGCATCGTCCCATCAGTCAATGCCATCGCCATGACCAGATGCACCCCTTTGGATAACCTGCACCACTCGCGCCCCGGCTGCGATGCGCTCGTCCACTGGCCGGCTGTATAGACGGTTTGGC
>JAJZEQ010000098.1 GCA_021851345.1 Pseudomonadota bacterium | reverse complement strand
CATCGTGTCGCGAGGCGGCTCGATCATGGCCAAGTGGTGTCTGGCGCACCACAAGGAGAACTTCCTCTATACCCATTTCGAGGATATCTGCGAAATCATGAAGGCCTACGACGTGAGCTTCAGCCTTGGTGACGGACTGCGTCCCGGCTCGATCTACGATGCGAACGACGAGGCACAACTGGGTGAACTGAAGACGCTGGGCGAGCTAACCCAGGTCGCATGGAAACACGACGTGCAGGTGATGATAGAGGGCCCCGGCCATGTGCCGATGCACCTGATCAAGGAAAACATGGACCTGCAACTGAAGTGGTGTCACGAGGCGCCGTTCTACACGCTCGGTCCGCTGACGATGGACATCGCGCCCGGCTACGACCACATCACCTCGGCGATCGGCGCCGCGATGATAGGCTGGTTCGGCACCGCGATGCTGTGCTACGTCACCCCCAAGGAACATCTCGGCCTGCCCGACAAGGACGATGTAAAAGAAGGCATTATCACTTACAAAATCGCCGCGCACGCCGCCGACCTGGCCAAGGGTCATCCCGGCGCGCAGATCCGCGACAACGCGCTGTCAAAGGCGCGCTTCGAATTCCGCTGGGAAGACCAGTTCAATCTCGGCCTCGACCCGGACAAGGCGCGCGAATTCCACGACGAAACGCTGCCCAAGGAATCCGCCAAGGTGGCGCACTTCTGCTCGATGTGCGGCCCGCATTTCTGCTCGATGAAGATTTCCCAGGACGTGCGCGATTTTGCGGCGAAAGAAGGGTTGGATGAAGCCGCCGCGCTGAGTGCGGGCATGGAACAGAAGGCTGTGGAATTTGTGAAGCTGGGCAGCCAATTGTACCGAAAGGCCTGAGCACGCTATTGGCCTGCCTCATCCCGGACAGGGCAAATATCCCTTCCGGACAGGCTGAAGCTGCATGCCGGATTTTTGTTGTGCCGCCACGCGCGGCTTGGTTGTTAATTATCAGGCGCGCATGCCGATAAGTTTATTTGTGAATTTATTTCGAAACCGGATCAAATGACACTAGCTCAAATATTGGTTCTTGCCGTTATTCAAGGCGCCGCCGAACTATTGCCGGTATCGAGTTCGGCTCACGTGATCGTAGCCGAAAAATTAATGGGGCTAGACCCGACCACGCCTGAAATGACGCTGTTGCTGGTCATGCTGCACACCGGCACGATGTTTGCCGTTATCTTCTATTTCTGGAAATCGTGGAAAGCGAGTTTTTTTTCATCGAAGGAAGTATTCTGGAACTCGGCGAAGTTCATCGCGGCAGCGACCGTGATGACGGGCATAGTCGGCCTGTCACTGAAATTCCTGATCGAGAAATTTTTTATGCGCGATGTGCCGCATGCGCAAATTGAACTGCTGTTTGGAAACATGAACCTTATCTCCGCAGCCCTGGCCGCTGTGGGCTTGCTGATCCTGTTCGCCGGCATCAGGAATCGCTCTTCTTCCAAACAGGAAAATACCCTGGGCATGAAGGAATCCTGCTATGTGGGTGCGGTTCAGGGCATTTGCCTGCCGTTTCGCGGTTTTTCGCGTTCGGGAGCAACGATATCCACCGGCCTGTTTTTGGGCATACCAAGGAAAAAAATTGAAGAATTCAGTTTTGCCCTCGCGGTTGTGCTTACACCGCCCATCATTGTCCGCGAGGTCATGCGCCTGCTTCAGGAACAGCACGCGTCCACATCCACTATGGCCGGGTTGTCGCGTATGTTCATGCCCAGCATCATAGGCATGGCATTCAGTTTTGTGGCCGGACTTCTGGCCCTCAGATGGCTTTCCAGCTGGCTGGAAACCGGTCGCTGGTATTTGTTCGGCTTGTATTGCCTGTGCGCGTCTGTTGGTGTTTTTTTCCTCCATCAATATGGCATTTAGCCGTGAGGTTTCTACGCTGCTGCCGCGGCTTTAGCACAATTGCCCGGTTTCGTTCCCTGTTCGCAGGTCTGGCATTGGGTGCCGTTTAATCATCATTTCCCGGCATTCTCTGAAGTTGTCTCTATGATGCGCATGTATTTGCTTCGTGTGCCTTTAATACTGAGAGATGACATCACATGACTTTCTTCTAAATGTCATAATTCAAGGTCACAATAACCGGTTGGAGATAAGCATGGCAAGAATGGTTAAATGTATAAAACTGGGACACGAGTCCGAAGGACTGGATCGCCCCCCATACCCCGGTGCGCTGGGTCAGCGCATCTTTGAAAACGTTTCAAAGGAAGCCTGGCAGGGCTGGCTCAAATTCCAGACCATGCAGGTGAACGAGAACCGGCTTAACCTCGCCGATGCGGCAGCGCGGAAATTTCTTGCCACCATGATGGAAAAATATTTTTTTGGCGAGGGCGTGCAAATGCCGGACGGGTATGTGCCCCCTAAAAATTAAAAGGCCAGGGTTTGTCTAAAAAATTCGTACCCCAGCAATTTCTGAATCGCGAGCTTTGCCAACTCGAATTCAATCGCCGCGTGCTGGCACAGGCTGAAGATGCAACCATCCCCTTGCTTGAGCGGCTGAAATACCTTTGCATCGTGAGCAGCAATCTCGACGAGTTTTTTGAGATACGCGTGGCTGGACTGAAAGAGCGGATCAAGGTGGGTAGCGTCGCCGCCGACGCCGATGGACTGACTCCGCAGCAAACGTTGAAATTGGTGCACCTGCAGACACACCAGCTGATTGAACGTCAATATCAATTGTTTAACAACAACATTACCCCCGCGCTCTCCGAGCAGGGTATTAGATTCATTCGCCGCACCCATTGGAGCGAGCAGCAGCAGGCTTGGGTCAGGGAGTTTTTTTTCCGTGAGGTGATGCCGGTGTTGACCCCCATAGGCCTGGATCCGGCCCACCCATTCCCGCGCGTGCTCAATAAAAGCCTGAATTTTGCCGTGGAACTCCAGGGCAAGGATGCCTTTGGACGCAATTCCACGCGTGCCATCGTACAAGCACCGCGAGTCGTGCCGCGCATTATTCCCATGCCCCCGGAAATCAGCGGCTGTGAATACGGCTTTGTGTTCCTTTCTTCAATTCTGCATGCGCATGTAGGAGAGCTTTTCAGCGGCATGGAAGTTCTGGGTTGTTTCCAGTTCCGCGTGACACGCAACAGCAACCTTTTTGTAGACGAAGAGGAAGTCAAAAACCTGCGCCTCAGCCTGCAGGGCGAGTTACCGCAACGTCATTTCGGCGACGCTGTGAGACTTGAGATCGCCGACAATTGCTCGCCGCTCATTGCCGAGCTGCTGCTCAAGGAATTCAACTTGGATACGGAAGATTTGTTCCGGGTGCGGGGTCCGGTCAATCTGGTGCGACTGATGGATATACCGGAACTCGTAGCACGCGACAGCTTGAAATTTCTTTCTTTCGTTCCCAGTGTTCCCAGTGTTTTGCAAAAGAAGGGGGCGGATATGTTCAAGGTTATCCGCAAGAACGATGTTTTATTGCATCATCCCTTTCAATCCTTCAAGCCGGTGATAGATTTCATCCAGCAGGCATCCAGCGACCCCAGCGTAGTGGCAATCAAGCAAACCGTGTACCGCACCGGAGTAGATTCCGCCCTGATGGAGGCGTTGATCGCCGCAGCCCGGCATGGCAAGGAAGTGACGGTAGTGGTTGAACTTCTGGCGCGCTTTGACGAAGAGGCCAACATCAATTGGGCGAACCGTCTCGAGGAGGCCGGTGCGCATGTGGTGTATGGCGTGGTCGGCCACAAGACCCACGCCAAGATGCTGATGGTAGTGCGGCGCGAAGACAGCAAGCTGCGCCGCTATGTGCATCTGGGTACCGGAAATTATCATCCGCGCACTGCCCGGTTTTATACCGACTTTGGCCTGTTTACCTGCAACGAGAAAATGTGTGCCGACGTGAATGAGGTGTTCAGCCAGCTCACCAGTCTGGGCAAGGCGCATGCACTGAATTATTTGTGGCAATCGCCGTTTTCGATGCACACCGAGGTATTGCGCGCCATTCAAAACGAAACTTTCCTTGCCAAGTCCGGCAAGCGCGCCCACATCATCGCCAAGATGAATGCCCTGCTTGAGCCGGAGACCATCAACGCGCTTTACGAAGCTTCCCAGGCCGGGGTAAAAGTGGATCTTATCGTGCGCGGCGTTTGTGCGCTTCGTCCCGGCGTGCCGGGATTGTCTGAAAATATCAGAGTCCGTTCAGTGATAGGCCGTTTTCTCGAACACACCCGGGTTTTTTATTTCCGCAACAACTTGAAACATGATGTGTACCTTGCCAGCGCTGACTGGATGGACAGAAATTTTTTCCGCCGCATTGAGGTTTGCTTTCCGGTACTCGACAGGAAGCTGAAAAAGCGAGTGATCGACGAGGGACTGAAAATTTATTTGCATGACAACTGCCAGGCATGGGATATGGATAGCGAGGGGCAATACCGGCGCAAGAAACTGCGCCGTGTCGCCCTGAAATGCGCACAAATCGAATTGCTCAAGCAGTTTTCCAGCGTGCCGGCCAAAGCGGCCCTTTGATACCCCGAGCTGTTAGCCGGCCGCCGGCCCTTTCTTTTTTTGCCCGGGGCAATCCGGCCCATGGCACTCGCCATACAGCGTCATATTATGGTCGCGCAATGTGTAGCCAAGTTTCTCGGCAATCGATTGTTGCCGTTTTTCTATGACCTTGTCGTAAAACTCCTCGACCCGCCCGCAATGAACGCAAACAATGTGATCATGATGCAGGCCGCGCTCCAGTTCAAAGACTGCCTGACCGCCCTCGAAATGATGGCGGGTGACTAGACCCGCCGCTTCAAACTGGGTAAGGGCACGATATACGGTGGCCAAACCGATCTCTTCTCCCGCCTCAAGCAGTTTGCGATAGATGGCCTCTGCTGTCAGGTGCCTATCCTCGACATTCTCGAGTAGTTCGAGCACCTTAAGCCGCGGCAGGGTGGATTTCAGACCCGCATCCTGAAGATGTTTAGGCTGGTGCATACCATGGCTCCCCGTATTTTTTGCGCATCATGCCAGAAACCACTTGCAATTGCAAATGAGAACGATTATCATTCGCACAACTCATTGGGGAATTTCCCCCACCATTTTGGTTGCCCCGGCCAGTTGCCTTCGCTTGAACGCGCGCCCCGGTGAATGATTGAAGCACCTTAATATTATTCGAGGAGACATCGTGTCAGCCCGCATATTTTCAACTTGCATTTTGGCGGCAGCATTGGCATTCCCTGGCGTTGTTTTTGCTGGCGATCCCGCGCTGATACTGTCAATTCATGACAGGCAGTTCGAACCGAAACAGTTGGCCTTGCCA
>JAJZEQ010000212.1 GCA_021851345.1 Pseudomonadota bacterium | reverse complement strand
TCAGCCGCAAGCAAGCGGGGCTGCGCAACTCGACCTGGCGGGGCGCACACCCCGCGCCCCACTGCGGGACTCGAACAGTGCTCGCCTAAACCTCCGCCTGCTTGTGGCTGATCGAGGCGGCGCTCAGGAGGAAAGCGAACTACCAAAACCTTTAAATCGTAGGGTGGGCACGTTGTGCCCACCATCTATTGAATTGCTGCGTGGGCATAAAATCGTGCCCATCCTAGCTTGGCTAGCTAAGCCCTAATTATGGTTCAACACCATGTCGCTTCAGAACTGCTAGGCACTCTCTCGCATTACGTGGGCGATTATTCGGATTGTTAGATAAACATGCATTAAGCATTTCTGTAATACCTGATGGAATATTTGCGAGCTCAGGTATTGCTAATGCGCTTCGGCTCATTTCAACCGCGACAGCGGCTTCTGTGGCACTTCTGCTGAACGGTTCAACCCCAACCAATAAGTTATATGCTACCGCCCCAATACTGTAGATATCTGACCTCTCATCTAAATTTTCTCCAACCAATTGCTCAAGTGGGGCCCAATGCTTGCTACCCACGAACCGGCTAACTGCGGTTACGCTCTTTTCAAACATTGGGCTTACTATCCCAAGGTCTAACAGCAAACAATTTAATGAAACTTCTTGTTTAGCGATTGCGATGTTCCCCGGTTTTATATCTCGATGCAAGGCACCCGCAGAGTGCAGTGCATCGGCACCTGAAAAAATCTGAGCAATGATTTTTAGGGAATCGTCCAAATTAAATTTCGTCTCTTTAAGTGCAGTGGCTAGCGATGACCCAGGTGCTATATCCATCACAAGGAAATTATGATTAGGCCTAGGCGAGGCAAGTACAAATTCGTAAATTCTGATGAGATTGGGGTGGCGAAGTCTTTGTGCGACACGATATTCCCTCTCGACACGAATTACCTGATCAGGAATCGCTAGCGCATTTGCCGTATAAAATTTGACGGCTACTTTTTGATCTTTGGCTAGCTCCACACCGGGTGGTACGCGTTGTACAGTTGCTGACCATACTTCTGCAGAGAACCCGCTGCCAAGTCTATCAATCAGTTTGTAGCAGTCAATTTCCAAGCCCCGCTGTAAATAATAGTTGTCTCCTGCGCTGGCAGCGGAAATGCTTTCGATCTCATCTATTTGTGTGTGTGCTCCGCCCAAATTGCTTTCAAATGATTTGGTTGGCTGCATGCCAAAAGCATGTTTAATATTCGCGGTATTTGTTCCTGTTCCACGAATAAAGTTCTGAATTTTATCCGCAGCGAATTTAAATCGAGTAATGTTACCTTTCCTTCCTTGGACGATATTGCCCAATCCTGCGCCCTGTGCAATATGGAAAAAACACATTGCCTGATCACCAACAACGCTGTCGGTAAGGCCTACATCGCTTCGAAAGTGTTCATGCCAGTGTGCAGCCACATCTGTGCTAGTTAGCTCTTCCTCTTTGCGGTGCGCGGCACGTTCAACTATTGCGCGATATGGAGGGATATTTCTAACTACGCCAGATAAAACTGATAAAAGCCAGTCGGCCCCTTTGGCAAGCTCCCTGCCAGATGTGGTAGTTTTTAATTTGTCATCATCATCAACGATGAGTCCCCAATACTTCAAGGCAGTTAACTTTCTGCCGTCCAGTCTTTTGGAGTCTAGAACAGTTTTTGCTTCTGCCAGAGTTGCACCTGTGGGTTTTGTTGATAGATATTCACAAACCTCTTTTATATCTTCAAGTGTTGTTCTTATTGGAAGTGCCATGAATACCTCTTAGTGAATTTGGTAATGCACCTTCTATGTAACATTGAGGGCTATTGAAACATGGGGCAGCAATCTATCAGCAAAAACCATATCCTGCTAGTGGATGAAATTTTTATTCGAGTCTAAATCGGGAAGCCAGTCAGCCAAGTAGGGTGGGCACAATGTGCCCGCCCTGCGATTTTAAGGCTTTGGATTTTCGCTTTTCTTCCCCTGTGCGCCGCCTCGATCAGCCGCAAGGAAGCGGAGGTTTAGGCGAGCACTGATGAAACAACTAGCCATTCGACTAGGCTGAAAAAATACTTCAGCCAAGTCGCTGGTTATGTTCGAGTCCCGCAGTGGGGCGCGGGGTGTGCGCCCCGCCAGGTCGAGTTGCGCAGCCCCGCTTGCTTGCGGCTGATCGAGGGTACCCCGCAGGGGCGGCAAACCGGGGTCGCCTTCTTTTTGGTTACTTTTTCTTTGGCGAAGCAAGAAAAAGTGACTAGCTGCCGGGCTACCCCCGGCGGTTTTGATTTTGATGTTTATACGCGATGCCCTTCGATACCTCAGGGCGAACGGCCTTATGATGGGCTGCCCTCGGCGGTGTTGATTTTGAATTTAAAGTTGGGTTTCGCGGGCATGGCCCGCTCCTACATCCGGCATCATCCCCTGCCATTCGGTAGAATAGCAACATGCCTACCCTCAAAATCGCCACTTACAATATTCACAAGGGCCTCTCCTATTTCAACCACCGCGTGGTACTGCACGAACTGCGCGAGCGGCTGCGCGAGCTGGATGCGGACATCGTGTTCCTGCAGGAAGTGCAGGGCGAACATACCCATCATGGCGAGCGTTATCACAACTATCCCGAAGGTTCTCAGCACGATTTCATCGCGGAAGATGTTTGGCTGCATTCCGTATATGGAAAGAATTCGGTGTATGACGCGGGCCATCATGGCAATGCGATCCTCAGCCGTTTTCCGATTCTGCAGTCGTTCAACACCGATGTTTCCGCGCATCGATTTGAAAGCCGCGGCTTGCTGCACTGCGAGATAGATTTGCCCGGGCAGGGGCACGTACATTGTTTGTGCGCGCATTTGGGCTTGTTTGCCAGGGGCCGCCGTGCGCAGGTTGATGCGTTGATCGAATATGCGGGCAGCGAGATTCCGCCCGATGCGCCGCTGATTATCGCCGGCGACTTCAATGATTGGCGCAACCAGCTGAGCAAGACGCTGGCAAGCGAATTGAATACTCATGATGTGTTCCATCTGCACGGCGGAAAACTTGCGCGCAGTTTTCCGTCGCGGTTGCCGATGCTGCGGCTGGACCGTATTTACGTGCGGGGCTTCACCGTGCTGCACAGCAATGTCCATGCCGGAGGAAACTGGCTGCGATTGTCCGACCATGCCGCGCTTTCCGCACAACTGAAAAAAACATGAGCAGGGTTCATCTGGTGGGTCAAAATCAGCTGATGCTGCTGAAAAACGGCGAGGCATACTTTCCCCGGTTGTGCGCGGATATCGATGCCGCGCAACATTCGATCTATCTGGAGACCTATATATTCTTTGCCGATGAGACCGGGCGCATGGTCGCCGATGCGCTGAAGCGTGCAACTGCGCGCGGGGTGGTGGTAAGAATGCTGCTGGACGGTTACGGTTCGGCGGAATTGCCGCAATCCTGGCTGGATGACATGCACACGGCCGGGATAGAAGTGCAATGGTTCAGGCGGGAAATATCCCCCTTCACGTTGCGCCGCAGCCGGATGCGGCGTCTGCGCCGTTTGCATCGCAAGCTGGTGGCGATAGACAGTGAGGTGGCGTTTGTGGGGGGCATCAATATCATTCACGATTTTGACGGCCGTGACAGTTTCAAGTCCCCCCGTCTTGATTACGCGGTGCGCGTGCAGGGCGTGTTGTCGGGCGAGATTCACGCAGTCATGCGGCGTTTGTGGGGCGTGGTGTCATGGGTCAATTTTCGCCGGCGCAGCAAGGAGATACGCAGATTTTTCCTGAACCGGGTAAAACACGCGCCTGCGCCGGGCATCACTCTGGTATTGCGCGATAATTTGCGCCATCGGCACGATATTGAAACTGCCTACCTGAATGCAATCGCGGCCGCGCAACACGAAATCATCATTGCCAACGCCTATTTCCTGCCCGGACGCGGCTTTCGCCTGGCCTTGATACAGGCCGCGCAACGCGGCGTCCGTGTCATGTTGCTGCTGCAGGGCAGGGTTGAATACCGCATACAGCACTATGCGACGCATGCGCTCTATGACCAATTGCTGGGGGCGGGGATCGAGATCTACGAATACCAGCCCAGTTTTTTGCATGCCAAGGTGGCCGTGGTGGACGGGCAGTGGGCGACCGTGGGATCCTCCAACATCGATCCGTTCAGCCTGATGCTGGCACGCGAGGCTAACCTGGCGGTGCAGGATGATGGATTCGCGGGGGAGTTGCGCGCGAGCCTGCTTGCGGCAATCGCGGACGATGCGATCCGTGTCGGGGACGGACATGGTGTGAAGCGCAACTGGGTAGACAGGGCATTCGCGAGTGTCAGTTACCGGATAGTGCGTTTGTTGATCGGTCTGCTCGGCTATAGCAGGCCGGGTATGTAAAATGTTGCCGGGTATGAGCGCAGGCGGCGATTTCCTGCCCCGGTACGCTTCGTTTTCCGGGAAATTCAGGAATCACTGGAATTGTTGAGGCATGTTTTGAAAGATCATTTTTGGCAATGCAGGCAGATTACGCTGGGCAGGTTTCTGGTCCTGCTGTCCATTTTTTCGCTGGCGCTGGCAGCCGTGTCGGGCCAGGTTTTGCTTAACGGCTTGCGCAAACACAGGGAGGCCGGTTCGGCGCGTGATGTGGCACGCCAGTCTGCAAGACTGGCGGCCGGGAGCTTGTATTCGGAAATGCGCAAAGGCGCGAACACGGCAGAGATCGAGGGCGCAATCCGGCGGATGAACCAGGCGATACCGGGCCTCAGGATCAACGTTTACCCGGGTGAGAATGTGGAACACCAGCCCGGCGTGGCGCCCGGCGTAAGCCCGGTTCCTGCGGCAGATCCGGCGCTGGCAGAAGTCTTGCGCAACGGCAACGAGGCATTGCTGGTGGCCGCTGACGAAAAGTCTGTACGCTACCTTTATCCGGTGCAGGCCAGCGGGGAATGCCTGGCCTGTCACACCCGGTCATTGCTTGGGGCGGTGCAGGGCGTGATCGATATCACCTATCCTGTTGGGGCACAGAAAATCTGGCCTGCTTATGCAATCGTTTTCACTGTAGCGTCCACCCTGGTAATTCTGGCCATCGTGTGTGTGATTGTTTTATACAGGTTCCGCCATCTGGCGGCGATGCCTGTTGCAAGCCTGGCTGGCTTTATCCGGGAAAGCCAGCATGGGATGAATTCCAGCGATCGTGAAAATTCTCCACGCGGTATTTTAGCGTTGCCGGATCCGCCGGATTATCTGGACCGCTTGTTGAGTACCGAACAGGAATATAACAAGCGGCTGCAGGAGCTGTCGGTGCGCGACCCGCTTACCAATTTGTACAATCGGCATAAATTCAACGAGT
>JAJZEQ010000105.1 GCA_021851345.1 Pseudomonadota bacterium | reverse complement strand
CTGGTCAAGGCCGGCAAGATCCGCCACATCGGCCTGTCCAACGAAACACCGTGGGGCGTGAGCGAGTTTGTACGCTGCGCCGAACAACTCGGCCTGCCGAGGATAGCCACGGTGCAGAACGCCTATCACCTGATGAACCGCAGCTTCGAGACTGGCCTGGCGGAAGTCTGCCACCACCTGCATGTCGGCTTGCTGGCATACAGCCCGCTTGGGTTCGGCTGGCTCACCGGAAAATATCTCACCGACCCAAACGCGCGAGGACGCATCACGCTGTTCCCCGGCTTCGGCCAGCGCTACGCCAAACCCAACGTGCCTGCCGCCAGCAAGGAATATGTGCGCATCGCCCGGGAAGCCGGACTGAGTCCCGCAACGATGGCGCTGGCCTACGCGCGCACGCGCTGGTTCACCGGCAGCGTGATCCTCGGCGCAACAAACCTTGACCAACTGAAAGAGAATCTGGACAGCGCCGAGGTGGTGCTAACGGCAGAAGTGCTGGAGAAAATCGAGATGATGCACAAGCTATTCCCGAATCCCGCACCCTGATCGCATTCCAGCCTGGGATGCGCCGGAAAACCGGCATGATTCGTGCTCAATGTTTTTTGTTTTCGCTTCATTCACAACGGCAAGGATTAGCCCATAGAATTCGCCAGGGGGTCGCAATCATGATGTCGAACGCAGAAAATATCGGCGGAAATAATTCCGCAGGAACATTGAAGCAATCTTTCCGGTCCGGCAATTGGAACACGCTGGCCGCCGTGGTCACAGCAGTGCTGGGAATGACGGCACTTGCCGGCTGGGTGTACTCCATTGCCCCGATGAAAAGCGTGCTCCCCGGCGCAGTCGAGATGAAAGCCAATACAGCCGCGGGTCTGTTGCTGGCGGCCTGCGCCTTGTTCATCTTCGGCAACCGGCCGACTCAGCGGCAACAACGTTTGACGCAAGCCCTGGGGCTAGCCATCACTGTGCTGGGTCTCGCCACCCTCGGTGAATACCTGTTCGGATGGCAATTGGGTATCGACGAATTGCTGTTCCGCGACACAGCCAATGCGTACAACGCGATCCGCGGCCGCATGTCGCCGTATACAGCGGTCGGCTTTGCGATGACCGGACTGGCACTAACCGTTTTGCCGTGGCCATCCCTGCGCCCGCTGGTAAAGTTGATGTCGCTATTAGTGATGGCCATAGGCGCGATTTCGTTACTGGGATATATGTGGAATGCCAGCGAGCTGGTCACCGACCGCCTGCTGCCGCCGGTGGCGCTGAATACCGCCATTGCCTTTGCAGTGCTCGGAGCTGGCATATTCCGCGCGAACCCGGTATCCGAACAGCAGCAAGATATCCGGGCGCCGATCGAAACCAGAATACTCGCCGTTTTCGTCAGCGCGATCGTGCTGCTGATCATAATGGCGGGATATACCTACCGGGAGTCCGCGCAATTTGCAGATTCGGCAAAATGGGTTACGCATACCCAGGAGGTGCGCGCCGGACTGGGTCAACTCTACAGCACCATAGCCGATATCGAGACTACACAACGCAGTTACCTGCTGACCGGCAATCCGACCTACAAGGCCGAGTTCCTGCGCTTTATTATGGAACTTGACGAAGACAAACAGGTTCTGGCTTCACTGATCGCGGATGCCCCGGATCAAGTGAAAAACCTTGCCAAACTCGAGGAACTGATCGCGCAGCGAATAGGGGTGCTCACGGAGCACGTTTCCATTTTTGAACTGCGCGGCTTTGCCGCCGCAAAGGCTGCCATAGTCCGCGACGACGGGTCGAGCACGATGCGGGAAATACGCCACCTGGCCGACCATATGGACAGCATCGAAATACAGAAATTGTCGGGTAGGCAAGTGTCCCTGAAACAGCACCGCCATTTCATACTGATGGCGCTGCTGGCCACGCTCATCGTGGCGATTGGTATTTTCACGGCGCTGTTTCAGGGTATCCGCCGGGGGATCGTTGCCCGTTCGCTGGCCGAACAGCAACTGCGCGCCAGCGAAGAACGTTATCGCACGCTGTTCGAGGCCATGGACCAGGGATTCTGCGTGGTCGAAATGCTTTATGACCCAAACGGCAAAGCGGTTGACTACCGCTTTGTGGAAATCAATCCGGCGTTCGAGGAGCAAACAGGGCTCAAACAAGCCCTGGGCAAGACAATACGCGAACTGGTCCCCGACCATGACGCGCACTGGTTTGAAATTTACGGAAAAGTGGCCGCAACGGGTGAATCCATACGCTTTGAGAGTCCGGCCGTAGCGATGCAGAGATATTACGATGTATTTGCCTTCCCCGTTGGCGACGAGGCAAGCCGTAGAGTAGGGATACTGTTTGATGATATCAGCGAAAAGAGACGCGCGGAGCAAGGCCTTGTCGCCGCCAAGGAGCAGGCCGAACTGGCCAACCGCGCCAAGGATTCGTTCCTCGCCACGATGAGCCACGAGATCCGCACCCCGCTCACCGGGATGCTGGGCATGCTGGAAGTGCTGTCACTGTCGCCGCTCAATCACGATCAACAGGAGACGCTGCAGGCGGCGTGGGATTCAGCCAGGGGTTTGCTGCGCATCGTCAGCGACATCCTCGACTGGTCAAAGATAGAGGCAGGAAAGCTGCACCTCTCGCCGCATGCCACCTCTATTCCCCAGTTGCTGCAGGAAGTTATCAACACTTATTCACGCGTGGCCAGCGCCAAAAGCCTGGTGTTGAGGCAACACGTTGACGCGCGCCTCAGCCCGGCACATATCGTCGATGGTCTGCGCCTGTCGCAGGTGCTGAACAACTTCGTCAGCAATGCGCTCAAATTCACGCATAGCGGGGAGGTGGTGCTGTGCGCCGAACTTCTCGAGCAACTCGATAGCGGTGAGCGGATACGCTTTGCCGTCAGGGACACCGGCATCGGCATCGCCAGGGACGCCCAGCAACACCTGTTCCGGCGTTATCAGCAGGAAAGTATCAATACTTCCCGGCTGTTCGGCGGAACCGGGCTGGGGCTGGCGATCTGCAAAAGCCTGGTGGATTTGATGGATGGGCAGATCGAACTGGTCAGCGAGCCAAATCAGGGATCCGTCTTCAGCATTACGCTGACGCTGCCGGTTTCCGGATTGCCGGGGGAGGTGTTGCAGACTCAAAACCTCGCGGTGGAACAAAGGGCGGTTAAACCGCTGTCTGACGGCAGCGCGCATTCACCGCTGGTGCTGGCGGTAGACGATCATCCGATCAACCGCGATCTGCTGGCACGCCAGATCAGGCTGCTCGGCCTGCGCGCCGAAACGGCGGAAAATGGCGGGGAGGCGCTGTTGATGTGGCGGGAGGGCCGTTTTGCGCTGGTCATCACCGACTGCCATATGCCGGAGATGGACGGCTATGCGCTCACGCGGACGATACGCAAGATCGAGGCCGAGAAAAAACTCCCTCGCACCCCTGTCATCGCCTGGACGGCCAATGCTCTCCCCGAAGAAAATGAGCTGTGCCGCGCCTCCGGCATGGATGATCTGCTGGTCAAGCCCACCAACCTGATGCGGCTGAGGAAAACATTGGCAAAGTGGTTGTCCATCACTGAAACAGACAGCGCCCAACCCGCCATATCACTGCATGAGGAGAACAGTAGCGAAGGGCCGATTGATTATGCCGTGCTGGAGCAGGTTGAGCCGGACGGCGCCGCACAGATCCAGGTATTGCGCGATTTTCAGTCGCATATACACGCAGATCGGGCCAGGCTGTTCGAGATGCTGAAGCAGGACGATCACGCCAATGCGGCCAGCACGGCCCATCGGATGAAGGGCTCCAGCCGCATGGTGGGAGCAGGGGATATTGCCGAGGCCTGCGCAACCATAGAACAGGCGGCACGGAATGGGAATATGGCCGACGCTAAAACAGCCATGCTGGCATTGGACGAAGCTGTCAGGGAGCTTGAATCATTTCTTGTCAAAGCGGAAAAACCCGGCGGGAAACCGATCGGCGCCCATGAATTAAATTTCCTGGTCGTGGAGGATGATGACTTCCAGCGCCGCGTGATCGTCAACATGCTGCGCTCGCTGGGCGCCCGCTCGGTACGCGATGCAGATGGTGGCAAGGAGGCGCTGGCGATGATCAACAACGAGCATGGACAGCCGGTTGATGTCGTGGTCTGTGATTTGAATATGCCGGGAATGGATGGCCTGGAGTTCCTGCGCAACCTGGGCCAGCAGCAGCTGCCGGTTTCAATTGTGATTGTCAGCGCGCTGGGCAGCCAGTTGCTTGCTTCGGCTGGAAGAATGGCAAGAATGCATGGCATGCAGCTGCTGGGGGTGATTGAGAAGCCCGTCACCCATGCGCAACTCAAGGCTGTTCTTGCAAAGCATATGCGTTCTGGAAATAAATGGCAGCAACCCGCCGACAATTCCGTGACCTTTACGGTTGAGGAAATACTGCAGGGTATCCGCGCAGAACAGTTCCAGCCGTTCTTCCAACCCAAATCGGATTTGCGTACCGGGCGGGTAACCGGAGCCGAGGCACTGGCACGCTGGATACATCCGCAGCATGGTGTGATCAGCCCCCATGCCTTTATCCCGCAGCTTGAGCAGAGCGGAAATATCGACGGGCTTACTTTTCTGATGCTCGAAAAATCTGCCGCAGCCTGTCGTTCATTGCATGATCAAGGCCACATGCTTGCGATTTCGGTCAATCTTTCGCTACCGTCGTTGAACGATACCGCGCTGGCAGACAAGATTACCCATATTGTGCGGAATGCCGGGATAAAACCGCAATATATCGTTCTGGAAATCACCGAATCAGCAGCCATGACCGATGCCGCGCACGCGCTGGAAAATCTGGCGCGCCTGTGCATGAATGGCTTCGTACTTTCCATCGACGATTATGGAACCGGATATTCCAGCATGCAGCAGCTTACGCGCATACCATTCGGCGAACTGAAAATCGACCAGTCATTCGTGAAGGATTTTTCGGCCAATCAGACGTTGCGCATCGCGGTCGAATCGAGCATCGACATGGCGCACAAGCTGAAGATCAAATGCGTGGCCGAGGGTGTGGAAACGCAACAGGACTGGGATATGCTGAAGGGCATGGGGTGTGATACGGCGCAGGGTTATTTCATCGCCAAACCGATGGATCTGGCGGCGTTCGTCGAATTCTGTGCAAAAGACTAACCCGCCTGAAGCACACCGTTTTGAATGGCGGCTTTGCAAGTTGATTAATGCATGCACTCCAGGGTATCAAGCCGCAATAAACTCCAGCGCATTACCATCAGGATCCCTGCAAAACAGCGCGCCGCGGCCGGATGAACTGAGCGTGCAGGCGATCCCCGCCCGTTCCAGG
>JAJZEQ010000019.1 GCA_021851345.1 Pseudomonadota bacterium | reverse complement strand
GCTGTTTGCGCAACGGGATCGCCGATTGTTCGGCAAATGCCAGCGCGGATTCCTGCGCGGCGACTTCCATGCCTGACACATAACCGAGTTTGAGCTGGTTGCGCAGAATGACCAGTGTTTCCCTGTTGCTATCGATGATTTTTTCCATGGCGGCAAGCTGGGCACGCAATGATGCCTCCTGGATCGCCGCAGCGACCACATTGGAAGCCAGCGTGATATAGGTCGCCTCCAGCTGCAGTTTTTGCGCATTCATTTGCGCCTGCGCTGATTCCACCTGCCTGCGGTTGAGACCAAACACATCCGGCACGTAACCAACCGTCAGTTGCGCAACATGAAAGTTGTAGTATGCGGGGCCATTGAATGGCGCAGGACCGGCGGGATTGGAATAGGTCTGTATTACCGAACCATTGCCCTGCACGCCCGGTGAATTGCCGCCCATGTTGCCGGCCAGTTTGTTTCTCGAGGGCGTATAGCTGGCGCCAACCGTAGGATAGAAAAACCCCTGCTGCGCTGTCACATATTCCTGGGCCTGCCGCAACGCGGCTTGCGCCGATTCGATAGAAGGATTGGCTTTGAATGCCCGCAAGACCAAAGTATTGAGTTGCGGAGACTGAAACAGCGTCCACCAGTCAAACGGAATATCTGCTGCGGGGTTGAATCGTTGCGACTCTCCATCTGGCACCGGTGCGGATGAAGTTGCCTTGGGTACCGGGTTACCGGGAGCGTAACCGCTGGCTGCAGGCGCAGACGGACGCTTGAAATCGGGCCCTGCGGCACAACCCGTGAACGCCAGCAAAATCAGCAGAGATGTCAGGTAAAACCCGCAAGCAGATACAGACTTGTACGGGCAGCAAACACCATGGCGATCCAGTTTCAATATAACAACCCCCAAAATTTCAGGCACTCGGCTACACTTGGTAAGGCCCCAAAAAAAACGGAGCAGCCATCTGCTCCGATAAACCCGGGTTTTAACCCGGGAGAGGATTTAGGTGAAATTCAGGCCGGTGGCGTTTGTGCACCACGGCTTATATCGTTGCTATCATAACCATGTTTGCTGACCATTTCCTGACAACCCATGCGACTTCTATTAGTTGAAGACAACCATCCATTGGCCGATGTAATTTGCCGGGCGCTGCAACAAGAAGGATACGTAACCGATTGGGCAAAAAACCGGAATGAAGCAGACATCTGGCTGCTGGGCCAAAACTATGATGTTGTGCTCCTTGATCTGGGCTTGCCTGATGCAGACGGGGCGGAAGTTCTGCGCAAGCTGCGCGCATCAGGCAATCGCACACCCGTTCTTGTCATGTCGGCCCGCGAGGCAGTAGACGAACGGGTACGCCTGCTTGACCTGGGCGCGGACGATTATGTAGTCAAACCCATTGCCCTCAACGAGCTGGAAGCCCGGATTCGTTCGCTCATACGCCGCAGCCATGGCAGCGCGGATCCCGAATTGAACCTGGGCTTATTGCGTATCGATACGGTCGGCCGCCGCGCCTTGGTAGGAAACAGATTGCTGGACTTGAGTTCCAGGGAACTCTCTGCCCTGGAATATATTGCCGTGCGCGCCAATCGTATTGTTACCAAGGAACAATTATTGCAGGCACTTTACGGCTGGCAAGACGACATCAATTCCGTCAACGCGGTTGAAAAAGTTATCTCCAGGCTGCGAGCCAAACTGGAAGGATCAGGGGCGATCATTCGGACCGTGCGTGGCCTCGGCTACAGTCTGGGAACAGATGAAAATCAAACAGCCTAGCCTTGCCCGGCAACTGCTCCGGCAACTGCTGCCATTGATGGCAGCGATAATCATCACCGGGGCGGGAGTTGTATATTTTGTTGCCCACAGGGAAGCCACGGTAGCCTATGACAGGGCGCTGATGGACGTCTCCCTGGCCCTCGCCAGTCAAGTGGAAATCACCGGCAACAACCTGAACCTGCAGCTGCCTGACATAGCTGAAAAGGTTCTGCTTATCGACGGCTATGACAAGTTGTTCTACAGGGTTATGGATCTGAAAGGGAGGACGGTGGCTGGCAATACCGGTTTGCCCGGCCCCATCATGCCGTTCGAAAACGGAAAGCTTTATTACGATGGCAAGCTTGATGGCAAGACAGTGCGGGTAGCGGCCCTGTTAAGCAGGCTCAACGGTACTCCTTTCATCGTTCTTTCAGCAGAAACCAAACTGAAACGTGACTGGCTGGTCGGTGAAATCATACTGGCCATGTTGGTGCCGGAAGGATTGCTGATTATCGCGGCCATTTTCATGATACGCAGGAGCGTGCGAAACGGACTCGCGTCCATTCACCCCCTGCGCGAGGAACTGGTGCGGCGCACACATACCGACCTGAGCCAGCTGCCTCTTAAAGACATACCTGAAGAAATTTATCCGATATTCACCGAGGTCAATGAATTGCTGACGCGCCTATCCAAATCCCTGGACACCAACCGGCGATTCATTGCGGACGCATCACACCAGTTGCGCACTCCGATCGCGGCCCTGCAGGCCGAAGCCGAAATGGCGCTGCGCTCCGCCAACCCGGATGAGTCCCTTAAAAAAATTGTCCTGGGCACCCGCAGGATTACTCACCTGGCCCACCAATTGCTGACATTGAGCCGCTTGGAGCCCAAGCAAACACATACGCCAAAACTTGTTGACCTTGCGCAACTCACCAAAAATGCCGCAGACCGCTGGATACCCCTGGCGCTTGAGCGTTCCATTGATCTTGGTTTTGAACTCAGCCCGGCAACGGTCATGGGGGAGCCGATCTGGCTGGAAGAATTAGCCAACAATTTGATTGATAATGCCATACGCTATACCCCGATCGGAGGTATTGTCACGGTACGATGCGGCCGCAACGCCAATCAAACAAGCTGGGAAGTTGAAGACAGCGGGCCGGGAATTCCAAGCGAGGAACGTGAACGGATATTTGAACGTTTTTACAGGCTGGACACAAGCAGCGTTGACGGATGCGGGCTGGGCCTGCCCATCGTGCGCGAAATCGCCCATAGCCATAACGCATCAATTTCGATCGAGAATGGAAATAATTTGGGGGGAGCCTTGATAAGGGTAACTTTCCCCGGCTAGATATACTGCCAAAACTGGCGTGTCCGCCTGCCTGGTGCAGCAGGCAATATTTGCGAAACAGCACCCATGTAAAACATCAAATTCGGGCCGCCACCAACATTCATCGCAAACTCTCCAGGTACAAATAGACATCCATCACATGACAAACAGCCCCGATTCAGCTTCTCGACTTGTCTTTATAAACATCGTCCGGTCTCGACCAAGACTGTTCAGCTCGATTCTGGTCGGAGTTGTGGTTGTATTCCTGCTTCCGGAAAGTTTGGCCTTGCACGGCATTACCCGTGCAATTGTCGGATGGAATGCCGGGGTCTGGCTGTATTTGATCCTGGCAGCCCGCATGATGTTCTGGACCAGCGACGAAAAAATCCGTGCCCGCGCCCTTACGCAGGATGACGGTAAATATTTCGTTCTGGGTATGGTGATCATCGCCGCGATTGCCTCACTCGGCGCTATCGTTGCAGAACTTGCAGTTGTCAAGGAAATGCACGGCATGCTTCGTTATGCGCACATCACACTCGCCGCACTGACTATCGTGTCCTCATGGGCGCTTACCCAGGTGATGTTTGCCTTGCACTATGCGCACGATTTTTATGCCTCCAAGGAGAGTGGCGGCCCGGGCGGGCTGGAATTCCCCAATACGCCCGCGCCGGATTACGGTGACTTCCTCTATTTTTCCTGTGTAATAGGGGTCGCGGGGCAAACCGCGGATATAAATTTCACCAGCAGAAAGATGCGTCGGACCGGTCTGGTACACAGTGTCCTGGCATTCTTTTTCAACACCGCATTGGTGGCACTGGCAATAAACATTGCTTCAAGCCTGACATGAAACCGCGCTCCCCTATAAGGGCAAACATTGAACAGGACATTGCCTCACCGGCGAAATCAGCCGCGTGATCTTGTGGTAGCCTATTGTGGTGAACTTATTCCCCAGCTGATGTACTAACCGCAGATTGTTCTATTTGATAGAATGCGCGACTTTTTCAACCACCCTAGATTATGGATCCAGTTACTTTAGTTGGCGGCGAGCATGCCGTGCTGCTGATACACGGCTTACAAAGCAGTCCGGCGGAAATGCTGCCGCTGGCCAAGCGGCTGCATCAATCCGGATATACCGTACATGTGCCGCACATTCGCGGCTACGGCTACCAGCACGGTGATGACGCGCACTCAATTACCCACTGGAAAGACTGGCACGCAAAGGTGGTAGCCGAGTTTCATACCCTCAAGCAACAGTACAAAACAGTTGCAGTCGGCGGGTTGTGCATCGGTGCGGTACTGTCTCTCAGTGTCGCTGCGGAATTGGGTGACGAAGTGGCCGCACTGTCGCTGCTCGCCACCACGCTGTATTACGACGGCTGGAGTATCCCCTGGTATCGCTTTCTGCTGCCGATAGGCTATTACACGCCGTTCCGCTACATATACAGCTATCGCGAACGCGAGCCTTTTGGCCTCAAGAATGAGCAATTGCGCAAGTGGGTGGCACGCGAGATGAGCCACAAGGATTCTTCCATGGCAGGCGCAGCCAAGCTTTCCCTTCCTGCCGTGCATGAAGCAGAGCTGTTGATCAAATCTGTAAAAAAATCCCTGCAGCATGTCACCGCGCCGGCTCTGATCATTCATGCTGTTGATGACGATGTTTCCACGCCCCGCAGCGCTCGCTTCGTCGCTGAGCATATCGGTTCAAAAACCGTGGAAAGCATCCTGCTGCACAATAGCTATCACATGCTCACTATCGACAACGAGCGGGAGCAGGTCTCAGACGCCACCATCCGTTTTTTCAACACCACCCGCACTACAACTGCGCCAACTCTGCCAACCATGGAATCAAAGTTACTATCTGTTACAATGCACCCGATTTCATTGTACCCACTATAACTTATGAGTTCTCTGCAAACCATACAACGCATGATGGTCGAGCAATTCGACCTCAAACTTGAGGACTTGAGCCCCGATGCCCAACTGGACAGCCTGGGGTTGGATTCACTCTCAGTCATCGAATTCATGTTCAACCTCGAAGACGAACTCAAGATCAAGCTGACGGACGAGCGCGTTGAACTTAAAACAGTGGGCGACGTGGTCAAAGTTGTCGACAGGATCGTCGCCGAGCAAAAAGGCTCGGCTCATTAAACTTTAAATGGCCAGGCGCGTTGTCATTACCGGCTTGGGTATTATCTCTCCGGTAGGAAAGTCCCCCGAAGAATTTTTCGGCAATCTGATGGCCGGACATTCCGGCAT
>JAJZEQ010000193.1 GCA_021851345.1 Pseudomonadota bacterium | reverse complement strand
CAGCGCCGGCCTGGCTTCCGGGTAATCGAGAGCAATGATGATTTTCGGGTCGTTCATGAAGGCATCCCGGTTTCTTCATTACGCCGCGGCGAGTAGCTATCCCAAGCCTGGCAGGCCGGGCAGTGCCAGTAAAATTGGCGCGCTTTGAAGCCGCAATGGGCGCAACGATAAGTTGCCAGATTGCGGGTACGCTTGTGCACCAGGTTTTTAACCAGTTCAATGTCGGCGCGCCTGTCCGTCGACACTTCAAGCAACCGCGCTTCAAGCAGCTTGTCCAGGCCCAGCAATGTGGGATTGCGCTCCAATTCATTGCGCACCAATTGATACGCTGCCTCAGAACCCTCATTCTTAAGAAC
The DNA here is from genome assembly GCA_021851345.1 of Pseudomonadota bacterium. Classification (GTDB taxonomy): domain Bacteria; phylum Pseudomonadota; class Gammaproteobacteria; order Burkholderiales; family Gallionellaceae; genus Gallionella. The sequence goes on along the minus strand of JAJZEQ010000193.1, from coordinate 5,030 downwards.
AACATCAAACAACACATTCATCAGATCCAGGGAGTGATATTTATTGAGATAGTCGCGCAACAGGGCAACCCCATCAGCTTCACGATCAAGGCTGCGATAGGCATTCAATAAGTGTTCGGCAACCAGGGGCAGATATTGCGCATCCTGCATTTCGATATTTTTCCATGTATTCATGGCATCCTGGTATCTGCCCTCTTTGACCAGCATATCGCCCAGCATCATGGTGGCGCGGACCGCATCTGGACAATCCAGCAAGGCCTGCTGCAAATATTCACGTGCAACCGTCAAGTTGCCCTGCACTATCTCCTCGTTCGCCAGTTCACAGTAAAAGAAAGAAGCCTGCTTGCTATAGGACTGGCCCGATATTACCGTCAGTCTTTTTGCGACGGCAATAGCCTTGAGCCAGTCATGCTCTTTTTGGAAAAGTTCCAGCAGGAACTCCAACGATTGCCTTGCATAGGAGGTGTTCTCCAACTCGCTGAACAGGTTCTCGGCACGGTCAAGTATGCCCGCCTTCAGATAGTCCTGCGCCAATTCGAAAATTGCCTGCCGGCGCTTGTCGTCATCCAGATCTGCCCTGTCGACCAAATTGTGGTGCATGCGCAAGGCCCGGTCAACTTCTCCGCGGCGGCGAAACAGGCTGCCCAGCGCGAAGTGCAATTCGACGGTTTGCGGATCGATCTTCACCACTTCAATGAAGGCTTCTATCGCTTTGTCCTGTTGCTCATTAAGCAGGAAATTCAGCCCCTGAAAATATGACTGCGGTAGCGCGCTTGATTCCGAGAGCAATTCCTTAATGTCGATGCGTGCAGCCAGCCAACCCATCCCGAAAAACAACGGAAAGACCAGCAGCATCCAGGTTTGAAATTCCATATGCGGGGTATGTCAGTGGGATTCGACGGGCTTTTGCTGCATCCCGCTGGTGTCGGCCAGTTTGCTTTTGAGCTTGATATCGCGCTTTAAACGCGCGATCTCGCGCCGCTGCCTCAGCACATTGCCCAGCATGGAGATCACGCCGACAACTGCGCCAAAGGCGAAGAAAATCAAAACCACAATCACCAATGAAGACTGCCACTCATAACCAAAAAAATAGCGCAGCGTAACCGGCTGATCATTTTTGACCGCAAAGCCAAGCAGGACAATGAACAGCGCCGCCCGAAAAATCCAATTGATATAAGTCATGGCACACCCGAAAAAATGACCGGAGCAACGATAGCATAAAAAATGGCGGCTATACCTTGCGATATACCGCCAAATTAACTGTTCCCGGGGGAATCAGGAACCTTGTTCGCAGACCCGTTCCCTGAGTTCCTTGCCAGCCTTGAAGTGAGGCACATACTTGGCTGGAACTTTCACTTTGTCGCCGGTCTTGGGATTGCGTCCCTGACGAGGCGGACGATAATTCAGTCCAAAACTGCCGAAGCCGCGAATCTCCACACGTCCACCGCGCGACAATGTGGCGGACAAGGCATCCAGAATCACTTTGACGGCGAACTCTGCATCCTTGGCCTGCAATTGCGGATGCATCTCCGCCAGTCTGGCTATCAAATCAGAACGAATCATGGACGAACCCCGTATTTATGCTTCGGTTTTGCTGCCGCTCATCTTGGCCTTCAGCAACGCGCCCAGATTTGTCGTGCCGGCATTGGCATTGCTTTCAGCCGAGAGCTTCTGCATTGCGGCAGTATCCTCGGTCTTGGTCAGCGCCTTGATCGACAGGTTGATGCCGCGATTTTTACGGTCCACATTGATGATGACGGCGGTAACTGTGTCGCCTTCCTTCAGGTGGGTGCGAATATCTTCGACACGATCGGCAGACACTTCAGATGCTTTCAGGTACGCTTCAACATCGCCTTCCAATGCAATTACAGCACCTTTGGCATCCAATGACTTCACCTTGCCGGTGACTACAGCGCCTTTTTCATGGCTGGATGCAAAACCGCCGAACGGGTCGCCTTCCATCTGCTTGATACCCAGGGAAATGCGCTCGCGCTCGACGTCGATCGCCAATACCACAGCCTCGACTTCATCGCCTTTCTTGTAGCTGCGCACCGCTTCTTCGCCGGGCTGGCTCCATGACAGGTCTGACAGATGCACCAGACCGTCGATGCCGCCGTCCAAACCGATGAACACGCCGAAGTCGGTAATGGACTTGATCTGACCCTTAACCTTGTCGCCCTTCTTGTGGTTGATCTCAAAATCATCCCAGGGATTGGATTGGCATTGCTTCATGCCCAGGGAGATACGGCGACGCGCCTCGTCGATCTCCAGAATCATCACCTCGACTTCATCGCCCAGGCTCACGACCTTGGAAGGATGCACGTTCTTGTTGGTCCAGTCCATTTCCGAAACATGTACCAGGCCTTCGATACCCTGTTCGATCTCGACGAATGCGCCGTAGTCAGTCAGATTGGTCACCTTGCCGAACATGCGCGTGCCTTGCGGGTAGCGGCGTGCCAGACCATTCCAGGGATCATCGCCCATCTGCTTGATGCCCAGCGAAACGCGGTTCTTCTCCTGGTCGAACTTGAGGATCTTGGCTTCGATTTCGTCGCCGACGGTCAACACTTCGGAAGGATGCTTTACGCGGCGCCATGCCAGATCGGTGATATGCAAAAGTCCGTCTATGCCGCCCAGGTCAACGAATGCACCGTAGTCGGTGATGTTCTTGACCACGCCTTTGACGATCGCGCCTTCCTTGAGGTTTTCCATGATCGCTTCACGGTCGGCACCCACGCTCGCCTCAAGCACCGCGCGGCGCGAAACCACCACGTTGTTGCGCTTGCGATCCAGCTTGATGACCTTCAATTCCATGGTCTTGTTTTCGTAAGGCGTCGTATCCTTGACCGGACGGATGTCCACCAGCGAACCCGGCAGGAAGGCGCGGATTCCGTTGACCATCGCGGTCAGGCCGCCCTTGACCTTGCCGCTGACGAAACCCTCGACGATCTTGCCTTCTTCCATCGCGATTTCCAGCTCATGCCATGCAGCCAAACGCTTGGCCTTTTCACGCGACAGCTTGGTTTCACCATAGCCGTTCTCCAGCGACTCGATCGCAACGGTGACAAAGTCGCCCGCCTTGACTTCCAGCTCGCCTTTGGCGTCGAAAAATTCCTCGATCGCAATCAAACTTTCGGACTTCAGTCCGGCATTCACGACCACCATGTTGTGGTCTACACGCACGACTTGCGCGGTGATCAGTTCGCCAGCGCGCATTTCCTTGCGCGTCAAACTTTCTTCAAACATTGCGGCAAAACTATCGGGATCTTGTACAGCTGCTGCGGTTGCGGTTGCGTTCATCGGATACACCTGAGTAAATTTTCTGTCCGTAAAGCACAGAGGGTTGGTTAAAGTTCCTAAAGGACGGGGAGTCCAACAGGGCCTGACTGATGTTATTGCCTCATACCGGGTAGCGCGCCAAGACTTCATTTACCGCCTGCTCGATGTTCAAAGCTGTGGTATCCAGCAGACTTGCGCCCGGAGCCTGTTGCAGCGGAGATGCGCTACGCTGCGTGTCTCGTTCGTCGCGCACGCGTATATCCAGCAAAAGGGCCGCGATATTAGCACCGATTCCTTTTTCCTTCAACTGCTTATAGCGGCGATCGGCGCGGGTTTCGGCACTGGCGGTCAGAAAGACCTTCAACGCGGCATCAGGAAACACCACCGATGCCATGTCACGCCCGTCCGCCACCAGGCCCGGCGCCCGGCGGAACGCATGCTGCTTGGCGAGCAGCGCAGCGCGCACCCCGGGCAATGCGGCCACTTTCGAGGCCGCTGCCGCGCACTGCTCACCGCGCAACTCGTCCCCGGCCAATGCTCCGTCCAGCCATATCTGCTCGCCCTCGAAACGTATCTCGATGCGCCCGGCCAAGTCCGCCAGGCCGGCTTCATCAGTCAGCTGAACCCCGTCGCGCTGCGCCGCCAGTGCCAGCAAACGATACAATGCGCCGCTGTCCAGATAGTGATAGCCGAGCCTGGCCGCGACCAGCTTGGCCACGGTGCCTTTGCCGGATGCCGATGGCCCGTCGATCGCAATCACCGGCACGGCCTTTACAACATCATGGAGCAGCGTGAAATAATTCGGGAAGGTCTTCGCGACACAGCGCGGATCGTTGATGCGGATGCCTTCCGCGCCGAATGCGGCGAGCGAAAAACACATCGCCATGCGGTGGTCGTCGTAGGTGTCGATCGCGGCATGGCGGATTTTTTCCGGCGGTATGATGCGGATATAATCCGCACCCTCTTCCACCGTCGCCCCCACCTTACGCAGCTCGATCGCCATCGCCGCAATGCGGTCGGTTTCCTTGACGCGCCAGCTGGCGATATTGCGCAGCGTGGTCGTGCCATCGGCAAACAACGCCACCACAGCCAAAGTCATCGCCGCATCGGGAATGTGGTTGCAATCAAGGTCGATCGCCTTCAGTTTGCGGTTCGCAGGTCTACAGGCTTCTATCCAGTTGTCGCCCCATGTAATGTCAACCCACATATTTTCAAGTGCCACAGCAAAATGTATATCACCCTGCAAGCTGTTTCGGCCTACTCCTTCCACGCGCACAGGCCCTCCGCCGATCGCGCCTGCGGCCAGAAAATAAGAGGCGGATGACGCATCGCCTTCCACATAGATCACGCCGGATGATTTATAGCTGCTGCCTGCCGCCACCGTGAAGCTGCGCCAGTCATCCCGCACAACATTCACACCAAAGCGCGCCATCATCGCCAGCGTGATTTCGACATAAGGTTTCGAGATTAACTCGCCGGTCACATCCACCGTGACCTGTCGACCCAGCAACGGCAAGGCCATCAGCAACGCGGTGAGGAACTGGCTGGACACATCGCCGCGCACGCTGACGCGACCCACACCGGTCAACGTAGCAGGATGGATCTGCAGCGGCGGAAATCCTTCGTTGTCCATGCATTCGATGTCCGCGCCTAGTTCGCGCAACGCTTCCACCAGATCGCCTATCGGCCGCTCATGCATGCGCGGCACACCGGAAAGCTTGTATTCGCCGCCCGATAAAGCCAGCGCTGCC
>JAJZEQ010000096.1 GCA_021851345.1 Pseudomonadota bacterium | reverse complement strand
GAGCCATGCCATGGAAATCATTCTCGCGCCCATCATGCACACCATGATAGAGAACAAGAAAAAGTAAAAGACGGGCAAAAAATAAAACGGGGGGCAGATGCAAATCTGCCCCCCGTTTTTATCGAATGACAGGCGATGAAACGGGCCCGCGGATTCAGCGCCAATGTCGCCAACCAACGCTGTGGCATAATCCCTTGCATGAATTCATCCCTGCTTTCCGGACTAAATCCCGAACAGCGTCAAGCTGTCACCCTTCCGCACCAGTCCGCGTTGATCCTCGCCGGAGCCGGCAGCGGCAAGACGCGCGTGCTGACCACGCGTATCGCCTGGCTGATCAGTACCGGCGCCGTCAGTCCGCATGGCATACTCGCGGTGACATTCACCAACAAGGCGGCCAGGGAAATGCTGACGCGCCTGACCGCGATGCTGCCGATCAATTCCCGCGGCTTGTGGATAGGCACGTTTCACGGGCTATGCAATCGCATGTTGCGCGCGCATTACCGCGAGGCGAATCTGCCGCAGACATTCCAGATACTCGACAGCGGCGACCAGCTTTCCGCGATCAAGCGCCTGATGAAGGCGATGAACGTTGACGACGAAAAATATCCGCCGCGCGAGATGCAGAACTTCATCAGCGGCAGCAAGGAACAGGGATTGCGCGCGCATGAAGTGGAAGCCTACGATCCGTACACCAGGCGCAAGGTGGAAGTCTTTGCCGAGTACGATGCGCAGTGCCAGCGCGAAGGGGTGGTGGATTTCTCGGAACTGCTGCTGCGCAGCTATGAACTGCTGTCACGCAATGCCGCGATCCGCGAGCATTATCAGGAGCGCTTCAGGCATATTCTGGTGGACGAGTTTCAGGACACCAACAAGCTGCAATACCAGTGGCTGAAATTGCTGGCCGGCAGGCACAGCGCCTTGTTTGCGGTGGGCGACGACGACCAGTCTATCTATGCATTCCGGGGCGCGCACGTCGGCAACATGCAGGAACTGACACGCGATTTCCATGTTGAAAATATCATCAAGCTGGAGCAGAACTACCGTTCGCACGGCAACATCCTCGATGCCGCCAACGCGCTGATCAGCAATAACCGCAGCCGCCTCGGCAAGAATCTCTGGACCGCAGAAAACGGCGGCGAACTGTTGCGCGTGTATGAGGCGCCGACCGACGTGGAAGAGGCCGGTTTCATCGTCAGCGAGATACAGTTGCTGAAATCGGAGGGCGTCAATCTCAAGGAAATCGCACTGCTGTATCGTTCCAATGCCCAGTCGCGGGTGCTCGAGCACGCGCTGGTTTCCGCCGGGTTGTCATACCGCGTGTATGGCGGGTTGCGCTTTTTCGAGAGGCAGGAGATCAAGCACGCGCTGGCTTACCTGCGCCTGATGGAAAACACCGGCGATGACAACGCGCTGCTGCGCATCATCAACTTCCCGACGCGCGGAATAGGCGCGCGCAGCATCGAGCAGTTGCAGGAAGCGGCGAAAATGAATTCGGCGCCGCTGTGGGACGCTGCGGCGGCTTTGACACGGCGTTGCGAAGCATCCGGGGCGGGAGAAGCCGCCTCACACCCGCTCCCGCAATCGGCTGGCCCCGCCAGTAACGTGTCGCGGGATGTGGCGCGGGCAGGCGGCAAGGTAACGGCTTTCGTGGCGTTGATCGAATCGTTGCGCAGCGCGACGCGGGAGTTGCCGCTCCCCGAGATTATGGATCATGTGCTGGAACACAGCGGCCTGATCGCGTATTACCGGAACGAGACCGGTGCCAAGAAACGCGAAGCGGAAGAACGGCTGGAGAACCTGAACGAACTGGTCAACGCGGCCACGCTGTTTGTGCACGAGAACGAGGACGACAGCCTGACCGCATTTCTATCCCACGCCTCGCTGGAGGCGGGCGAACACCAGGCGGGCGACCAGGACGATGCGCTGCACCTGATGACGGTGCATGCCGCGAAGGGCCTGGAGTTCCACACCGTGTTCATCACCGGCCTGGAAGAGGGTTTGTTCCCGCACCAGAACAGCCAGAATGTGGATGGGGGGCTGGATGAAGAACGCCGCCTGATGTATGTCGCGATCACCCGCGCGCGCCGCCGCCTTTACCTGAGCTTCGCGCAAAGCCGCATGCTGCATGGCCAGGTGAGCTACGGCATGGCATCGAGTTTTTTGCGCGAGCTGCCGGAAAACCTGCTGCACTGGATCACGCCCAGGGTTGCACAACGCAGCGCTTTTGCCCGGTCATTCACGCCGCAGCACGATGCGCCGCCTGCCTCGCCGGTGCAACGTTCCTCCGCCCCTTCCATCTGGCGCAGCGGCCAGGCGGTATTCCATACCAAATTCGGCGAGGGCATGATCGTCAACCTTGAGGGCAGCGGCTCGGATGCGCGCGTGCAGGTGAATTTCCGCAAGGCCGGCGTGAAGTGGCTGGCGCTGGAATACGCCAAGCTGACCCCGGTTGACTAGAGCGTATCCTTGCCCGGCGTAAATGCGTTGTTCACATTGGCGGCCTGCTGATCTTCCCCGGCGGCAGGGAAAATATCGTTGTAACTGGCATACAGCGAGGTGAATGCCAGCGGCAACAGCACCAGCCAGCCGAGCATCATCGGAATGCTGGCGAGTATCGCCAAAAACAAAAAAGTCATTCCGTATACCAGCATGGCCCCGGCGTTGTTGAGAAAAGCCCGCAAGCTGAGTTTCATTGCCTGTACGGGCGCGACACCGCGCAAGAACACCAGTATCGGGGCGAACTGCATCGCCATCATCAGCAGGCTGAACAGCACGATACCCAGCAACATCGCAAATCCCGCTCCCGCGAAAGACTGCATCATCAGGTTGGGATCCTTGTCCGGCTGGTCGCTCATCAGGATGCCGACCAGCGTTGCGCCGCCGACCATCATCATCGCCCCGAGGATCAGGTACTGGCTGACCAGCGCAATGCCGCCCAGGGTGACCAGGTGCGAAGTATGTTGCTTGAAGCCGCTGAACAAGTGCGCCAGCTCGAGTTCTTCGCCCTGTTCCAATGATTGGCAGCCGGCCATCAAGCCCGCCAGCACCACCGGCATCAGCAGGCTCACCAGCGGCTGGCCGAGAACGGGAATATTGGACAATGCCACTGCCGCGACCACACAGATAGACAGCAGCACGATCCACAGCAGCGGCGTTTTCATAAACAAGCGGTAGCCTTGTTTGATCCATTCCCAGCCTTGTATGCTGCGCAGTCGTTTTGGTTCCATTGTTTCCCCTTTACAGCCAAACGGCCGATTCTGATGCGATGTGATTTTTCAATATGCGTTCGAAATGGCGCGGGTCGTGAGCGTGGATCAGCTCGCCGTCGCGCGGCAGAAATTTGTCAAACAGACGCGATAGCCAGAAGCGCAAGGCGGAAAGACGTAGCATCAACGGCCACGCTTCGCGTTCACTGTCCAGCAGCGGGCGAACCGCGTGGTAAGCGCGCAGCAACGCCACAGTTCTGGTTTCATCCAGCGCGCCGCCGGCATGCATGCACCAATCGTTGACAGTTATGGCCACATCATAGAGCAGCGCATCGCTGCAGGCGAAATAAAAATCGATCAAGCCGCCGACCCGGTCGCCTTCCAGCAGAACATTGTCGCGAAACAGGTCGGCGTGGATCACTCCCTGGGGCAACTGTGCAAAATTCTGCCGTCCGTGCAATGCGACTTCGTTTTCGAGCAGGACGGCCTGCTGCGCATCAAGAAACCGCCGCACCAGCGGGGCCGTTGCCGCAAGCCATGCCGCACCGCGCGGATTCGGCATGACCTGCGAAAAACTTTGACCGGCGATGTGCATTTGCGCGAGCATCGCACCGATGACGGCACATTGTTCGCTGCTCGGGGACGTGGTGGATTTTCCGTTCAAACGGCTGACGATGCAGGCGGGCTTGCCTTTGATCGTGCCCAAAAAATGATTGTGGCGATTCGCCACCGGATTGGGGCAGGGAATGCCGTGGCGCGCCAGATGGGCCATCAGATTCAGGTAGAAAGGCAGCTCGTCTGCGCCGAGCTTCTCGAACAAGGTGAGCACAAAACGACCATTGGTCGTCGTCACGAAATAATTGGTGTTCTCTATGCCGGAAGAAATACCCTGCAATTCAAGCAGCCGGCCCAGCGAATAATCGCCCAGCCAAACTGTGAGTTCCGCCTCCGAGACGCTGGTGAAAACCGCCATGCCTAAAAGCGGTGTATGACCCAGCGCGGTGGTCTGAATCCCGCATTCAGGCCTTCCATCCGCGTAAACTTGCCGTCGCCCATGTCATCCACCAGGTAGTAAGGGGAACCGATCTTGGGTGTGATTTTGATCATGTACAGTTTGCCGCCCACGCGATATTCCTCGACGATTTGGTCGGTTTTTTTGATGATGGTCACCTCGGGCGCGTTTTCATCACCGCCATCCATTGAGGGAGGCGGCGGAAGGGGCTCAAGATTGTTCGGTTCCGGTTTTGCGGCGTATGCGCAAAGCGACAGGCCGCCTAGCAGCAGCAGTAATATTGGGCGCATCGGAAAGTTTGCCATGTGGTGGAATGCATAGTATCGGACGGGTGTATTTTAACCGATGCGGCGCGTGTCTGCGCGAATCGCTGCACGGAAAATCTCCTGGCCGGTACTCCGGCCGCGTGGCTGTTTCATGCCGGCGATCTTGCAGGCCTGTTTCACGTAGCCGTAGGGAAACAGTTCAAATATCGCGTTGCGGGAATCCCGCCCCAGGCGCTTTTCAAGATGCTTCATGACATGGCGGACATCCGGGGCGATCTGGTGTTCGGCATAATAATCGCGCATGAATCTGAGCGCATCCCAATGATCTTCCGTTAGCTGGATGCCTCGAGAAGGGCGAATTGCCCGGCGATATCCTCGTTCCAGTCCCGGGGTTCAACCAGATAACCTTCTTCATCTGTGACCGGAGTTTGCGAATTGGCGTGCATAAGTCATCTCCATTTGATGCGCATCATCGAGCTTCAACTATTACAAATAAAGCTGCTTTTCGCGTTCCGCTTCGGTGGGCTCGAAGCCGCGTGTTTCGTAATGCTTGAAAATTGCGCTTACCACGTCCCTGGGTTCGTCAATAAGCTGGATCAGATCCATATCTTCGGGACTGATGACTTTTTCATCCAGCAACGCGGTGCGGAACCAGTCCAGCATTCCGCCCCAGAATTGGCTGCCCACCAGTATGATGGGCATGCGACGCGTTTTCCCGGTTTGCACCAGAGTCAGCGCTTCCATCAATTCGTCCAGCGTGCCGAAGCCGCCGGGCATCACGACGTAAGCGCTGGCGAATTTCACGAACATGACCTTGCGGGCAAAAAAGTGCTGGAAGGTCTGGCTGATATTCTGGTACGAGTTTCCGACCTGTTCGTGCGGCAGCTGTATATTCAGGCCGACGCTGGGGGATTTTCCG
>JAJZEQ010000155.1 GCA_021851345.1 Pseudomonadota bacterium | reverse complement strand
CCCCTGCTCGATGATGACCTGTTGCGTGAACGCCCCTTCAAGCACCCGCCCGTTATTTTGTCTCTCTCCCCGCCATCCCTGGAACAAACGTCTCGCTTGCGCATTGTTTTCGGGCGCGAACCCGTTGGCATACCATTTGTACTGACACTCGCAAACAGTGATGCCCAGGTTGCAATCCGCGCCGACGGCATCGGACACTTCGTGGTTGAATGAAATGCGCTCAGGCACCCGTCTTTCCTTGAAAAAATGCAGGCACCGCAACGCAGGATTTACCCTCCTCGAAGTGCTCGTGGCACTGATCATCATCGGCACGGCTTTGGGCGCCAGTCTGCGCGCGATCGGCAGCCTGACGCAAAACAGCAGTGACTTGCGTGCCTCGATGATGGCGACCTGGTCGGCCGAAAACCAGCTGTCGCAGATCCGGCTGGCCCATGCTTGGCCCGCTCTGGGCCAAAGCAGCTTCAATTGTGCACAGGGCGAATTGAATCTGGTATGTGAAGAAAACGTGTTTACCACACCCAACCCCTACTTCCGACGTGTCGAAGTCAGTGTCTTCGATGCACAAAATACCGGGCGGCGCATCTTAAAACTGACTCAGGTCGTGCCGAATGCGCAGTAGCTCAAACCGCGACAATGGCAACCGTGCTGGCAAGCACACGGGATTCACGCTGATCGAGTTGCTGGTTGCCATCAGCGTGCTTGGCGTCATCGCCGTGCTCGGATGGCGCGGACTCGACAGTATTGTGAGGACGCGCATCACGCTCACCAGCGACCTTGAGCAAACGCGCGGAATGCAACTCACCTTTGCACAACTGCAAAGCGATTGCGCGCATCTGGCCAGTCCCTACATGCTGCCGAACAGGGTGCCGCTCATCGCAGTGCAGGATCAGCTCACTCTGATACGCACGGTCTTTGCCGACAACCAGCCCACACTTTTGCAGGTCATTTCCTACCGGGTTCAGGACGGTGTGCTGACGCGCCGCGAATCGGTCGCGACGCGCGATCTCAGGCAACTGGATACGCTGTGGCAAAATGCCAAAAACAACACCGACACGAGCCCCGCCGTGGCACTGCAATCGGGAGTGTCGACAATGACGATGCGGTTCTGGGTCAACGGCGGAAACGCCTGGCTCACCAATCTCGGCATAGTGACGCCGCCGCCCGTTGTTCCCGGTTCTGCTCCGGGCCCCGCCCTGCTAACCGGTCTGGAAATCACGATGCAACTGCGCGGAAGAAATACCGGCTTGTTGAAGGTATTTTTGCTGGGTGCAGTGTGAGAAACTTTAATTTACCCCGACGGCAGCGCGGTGTCGCGGTGATCATAGCGCTGCTGTTGACAACACTGGCGATCACCATCGTCGCCAGCCTGTTCTGGCAACAACAGGTGCAGGTGCGATCGATCGAAAACCAGCGCCTGCAATTGCAAATGCAATGGGTACTGCGCGGCGCGCTCGATTGGGCCGGGTTGATCCTGCGCGAGGATGCGAAGTATTCGAGCGTTGATACCCTGGACGAACCGTGGGCGGTGCCGCTTCAGGATACGCGGCTCGACCAGTATGTCGACAACAGCCGGGGCGATACCAATAACGCCGGCGCAATCTTGTCGGGCAGCATCAGCGATGCTCAGGCACGTTACAATCTGACCAACCTGTGCCCCAATGGAATCATCAAACCAGCCGAGGTCGCCGTTTTCGCGCAATTGCTCGGCAACGCCCGGCTGAACCCGGCATTGGCACAGGCAACCGCCAATCAGATGGCGCTTGCGCAACAAGCTACCGTTCTCAATACCGCCAATACTCCAACCCTGAGCACCCTAACCGGCCCGCAGCCGATGAATCTTACCCAGGTGGATGATCTGCTCGCCGTACCGGGCTTTACTTCGGAGATGCTGGACAGAATAAGAGATTTCGTGATCTTCCTGCCGGTCGCCACGCCCGTCAATATCAACACCGCTCCTGCAGAAGTGCTGGCTGCCCGTATCGGACTGCCGCTCAGCCAGGCTGCCGCGCTGGTGGCAAGCCGCAACACCCTCAGTTTCCGCGACATTACAGACTTTACGCAACGGCTGCCGGGCAATGTCACCCTGCCGGCTTCCAATTTATCAGTCATGACCAATTACTTTCTGGTTAACGGCAAAGTAAGCATGGCCCGGGCCGAACTGGAAGTTCAAGCCTTGATCGCGCGTAATGGCTATTACACCAATCTCATCTGGATCAGGGAACAATAGGGAAAAGCATCCATCTCCCAAGCCAAACAAAAGCGTCAATACAATAACGAGGCAAATCAAATTTCCCCTCTGATTGCCTCGCGTTCAATCATGTAGTTAAAATTTTTTCGCTGCCTGTATCATATCGGGCACGTCTCCACTGCTTCTGCGGTTCGACCGGAAATATCCATGGGCAGAGACATTCCATTTTTCCCTGCCTGCAAAACGAACTTAACCACTTCTCAACGACAGGGCCTGCCGGGATCAGGCCCTGTCCGTTCACATTGAGCGCGCTCAAATACTGCCTCCATACGACTTGCCAAAAATTCCATTATTTACGTGCGCTAACGCACCGAGTGTCCCGGGCCAAAGTGCGATAAAGATGGCATGTGTAACTGTAGCCTTTGCTCCGCTTGGTTCAATGTTGGAGAAACTGGTCATGATGGGGCAACCGCATCACACATGCATTAAGAAGTCTAATCAACTCAGCCATTAATTAATGCGAGCAGTTCCGATGAGCAACTTATTCAGTCTTTTCATAGTCACTTTCTGTTTGGTGTGGATGCCTGCCCATGCCCAGGACACCAACCCTGACGCAAGAGCCAAGCCGACTAAAACCACTCATGTCCCTAAAGCAGGTGACGAATTCCGTGACTGTCCAAGCTGTCCAACGATGGTGGTCATCCCGTCGGGGAGTTTTAACATGGGCTCGCCCAAATCCGAGGCAGGGCGGGGTCACAACGAAGGCCCCGTGCATCAGGTCAACATTGCTGCCTTCGCATTGGGAAAGAACGTGGTCACCCAGGGCCAGTTTGCGGCATTCGTGGAAAAGACCCACTACATCGTTGGCAACAAATGCCGGACGCTTGTAAATGGGCAATTTAAAGAAAACAGCGGCAACTGGCTCACCCCCGGCTACCCACAAAATGCAAAGCACCCTGTCACCTGTGTCAGCTGGAACGATGCCCAAGCCTATGTCAAATGGTTGTCACTCAAAACAGGGAAAAAATACCGTCTGGCGACAGAGGCCGAATGGGAATACTCCTCCCGGGGCAACACCAGTACCGTACGTTACTGGGGGAACAACCCCGATGAGGCTTGCGGATATGCGGATGTTGCGGATCAGACAACACAGACACAGATAGAGGGTGCAACATCCTGGACTGTGCATAACTGCTCGGATGGTTTTGCCTATACCGCTCCTGTGGGCAGCTTCAAGGCCAATGCATTTGGGCTGTATGACATGCTGGGGAACGTGTGGCAATGGACGGAAGATAGTTATCACAACAGCTATAACGATGCCCCGGCTGACGGCAGTTCATGGCAAGGAAATGGCGCGGAATACGTGCTGCGCGGCGGATCGTGGAACAACTCGCCACGAGACGTACGTGCGGCTGCGCGCAACAGCAACAAACCCGAGCTTGAATTCAGCATCTTCGGGTTTCGCGTAGCAAGGATGCTCCCGTAACGCTGTATGCGGGGTGCCGTCAATGTCTTCCTTCAAATCCTCTTCCGGCTTTTCACCAGGAGCGCTGTTTGGTATTGCGCTACTTTTACCGCAGCAACTGTTTGGCGCAGAGCAACCTGCCCAACCGTCACTACAATCCGATTCTCAGGCACCGCAATCCTCGGTTCCTCAGGCATCAACATCCTCGGTTCCTCAGGCATCAAAATCCGACAAATATGGTTACCTGGAAGGTCCGCGCGATTATTTGTCGGGAAAAGTCACCCGGTTCGCAAACAATATAGATCGTTTCTTTGGCGGCGACCGTTATTATCAGGAGAGCAATCAAAGTGTCATTCAATTCGACTTAACCAAACAGAATGGATATGCGAGTGACGGTGATCGCATGATAAAACTTGGCGGCAGGGTGAATCTGAGATTGCCAGAAACCGAAGGGCGGTTACATATGCTGCTGGAATCAACCCCTGAAAATAATATAACAGATGAGCCGACTCCAAACCTGGATCTTGGAACAAAGGGCTCGACCCTGACCAACAAGGTCGCCGTGCCCGGGAGTGTCGGCGTGGCAGTACGCTATCAAGCGACAGAAGAAAACTTCTGGCACTTTAATACTGACTGGGGGGTTAAATTCCCATTACCGCCAAGACCTTTCGTGCGCTCAATGGGCAGCTTTTCCGCTCCGCTGGGCGAGTGGCGGATGAAAACGATGGAATCCGTGTATTGGTTTAATACACTGGGCGCCGGTGAAACCACCCAGGTTGATCTGGAACGCAAATTAAGCGAGCCCGTTATGCTTCGAGCAACCAGTATTTCCACCTGGCTCAACAACACACAGAACTTCGATATGCGTCAGGATTTTTCGGTTTATCATACCCTGGACGATCGCGCTGCCTTGCTATATCAGGCGAGTGCGATTGGGATCACCAATCCCCAGCATCAAATGACTGATCTTTTCGTGCTGATGCTGTACCGTTACCGAATGCAAATGCAGTGGCTATTCTTCGAAATCAGCCCGCAACTGCATTTCCCCAGGGAAAGGCAATATCGGGCCAGCCCTGCAATCAACCTGCACCTGGAGATGTTGCTTGATGACTCAAGATAATATCGGGCACAGGAATCGAAATTTTTCTGCTGACACTTTGGCACCACACTGAATAGTCACCAGGCTCCTGGTGCGCATCCCTTGATCAGAAACACCCCCATTGTTCACAACGATGTCGCGTATTGACGCACTTGGCGTGCCGCCATCCATCGCCTGCTTCCGGTGGAGCACCCATCCGGCGACTGCATCTCGATATCGCTTTCCCGAATAACCTTCATTATATGTGCGTTACCGCACAGAGCATCGTGTGCAGAAATGGGATAGTGCAACCGGTGTGACAAATTGCTCTGGTTCCGGTTGATTCAGTTTTGAATTGAAACAGGCCAAACCGGGGCTCGCAAAGTCGCGAAGTGTGTGAAAGCGAATATCGGCGTAGCGCATCATGACAAGTTCCAGCAAGGGTCCGGACTTTTGTACCGAGGTTCTTCTGGATTAGAAACTTAGGAGAAGCAAATGAATAAATTCGAAAGTATTAAACAACCGATGATTTGGTCCACAACCATACTGCTGGCCGCTATTGTGGCTGGATGCGGTGGCGGTGGCGGTGGGGGCGGCGGGGGTGGGGGTATTGCTCCAACCTCAGCAGGCTCAGGCACAAATGGTTCAACACCGATCTGGCAAGAATGAGTT
>JAJZEQ010000013.1 GCA_021851345.1 Pseudomonadota bacterium | reverse complement strand
GTCAATAAACCGGCAGGATATATCGGCCGGAAATCGTTCCGATGGGTCGCATGCAAGCATAACCGCACGATTGTCGCTGACGCCACGCGCGGATCGCCCGAAGCGGCACGCCATGCCGCGACCTGTCGCCGGAATTCGGCAAGTGGAACACTGTGCACCAAAGGTTTGGCCGCTGGTCCAAGAAAGGGTCTGGCATGCGGCCTTTGCCGGACTTGCCCAAGATGCCGATTTCGAGGAAGCATTTATTGGCAGCACCATCATCAAAGCCACCAGCATGCCGCCGGCGCCCAAAAGAACGGGCGAACAGGCGCTGCTACGGTTTTCGTCATTCATCGCTTTCGTCGCAGCTTTCTTGTGGCCGGCTTGAATGTCAACAGGGCCTAGAAAGGATCGGAAAAAATATCACTCATCGAAGCGCCCGCAAAGAAGGTTTCTTTTCTGGCCGCGTCGACCATGCTCGGATTGCCGCATAAAAACACACGCCAACCGGAAAGGTCCGGATTGTCGCCCAGGGCAACGTCCAAAACCATACCGGGCGCATAGCCCTCCATGACTTCACCCTCGGAGACGCACGGGACATAGTTGAAGTTGGGGTGGATCTGCGCAAGCGACTGCAATTCCCCGACCAGATAAAACCCTTCCTTGTTATAGCTTCCATGGTAGAGACTGAGCTTGCCCCGATGCCCGTTCAATAGCGCGTCGCGGATAATCCCATACAACGGGGCGAGGCCCGATCCGGTAGCAATCAGAAGAATATTCTGGTCGGGATTCCCCGGCACATAAAAGCAGTCTCCTTCAGCTTCTGAAATTGTGACCGGATCGCCCGCCTTGATATCCGCGAAAATCCAGCTGCTCACCAAACCTCCGGGAACTTTCCTCACGTTCAGGAACAGCTCGTCTTCCAGCGCGGGAACACTCGCCAATGAATAGCAGCGCGCCGTGGCCTCATCCTTGAACAGGTTGATGAACTGCCCCGCCCTGTATTCGAATTGCCGGGATGGTTTGAGCCGGAGGCCGAGTATATCGCCATTAAGATATTCTACGCTGGACACCCTGGCCTCAAGTCTGCCCATCCCGGCTTCGGGCAGGACGACCTCGATATCCTCATCCGGGTAACAGGAACAAGCCAGAAAATAATTCTGGGCAGCGAGGGTAGACTTCAGCCCCGCCTTGGCCCGATCGGGCACATTGCCCCCGACCACCCGCATCATGCAGGTATGGCAAACTCCAGAACGGCAAGACGAGGGCACGGAAACCCCCTGGGCAGTCAAACAATCGAGGATCGAACTCTCTCCGCAATCGTATGACCGCCCACCATAAGTAACTGTGGGCATAGGTATTGTGGCTTACTTGCCGAGAACGTCTTTTCTGGTGCTTTCGGCGATTGCTGCGGCTTGCGCTATCAAATTCGCAGGCACCTTAAGTTCTACAAGCGTGGCGCCCAGATGCTCCATGACAGCATCGAAATGTGTATCGTTCAAACCCTGTGCGACTAGATGGGCGTGCCCTTTTCTCATATCGGCACCGGAGTAATTATGCGGCCCGCCGAAAGCCATTGTCAGAAATGCCTTTTGCTTGGCGGCTTGCTTGTTCATATCGACACCTTCGAAGAAACGCTTGATGCGATCATCCTTCAAAACTTTGCGATAAAAAATATCCACTGCGGCGTTTACTGCACCTTCTCCACCAATTTCGGTAAACAAACTCATGTCAACTCTCCAAATTATTTTAATTTCCCGCCGGACAGCTCCGGCAATTGTTTGATGCCTTTTCCGGACACACTCTTGAACCACATTATACAAACACGGCCTTAATGATGTATCCGAAATGCATTTTATAATCCATCAACAGCCGCGTCAAGAACAATGGTTAAAATATCTCTATCGACACCCCACCGGAACAGCCCACGAACTATCCAAAATAAATGCTTTGCAGGTATCATGCAGCCGGGAAGTATTTTGATTGGGTTAGTAAAAACCACTATGCTCCTGCCGCCGTTCGTTAAAATTCCGTCAGCCTGAAAGGCACGAGATGCGCTTGACCCTTTACACCGATTACTCGCTGCGCGTCCTGATTTATCTTGCAGGCCGGGAAGATGAAGTCGTGACCATCAGTGAAATGGCGGATTTTTACAAGATTTCGCGCAACCATCTCGTCAAGGTGGTACACAACCTCGGACTCAAGGGTTACATTCTGACCAGCAGAGGCAGACACGGCGGCATCAAACTGGCCCGCCCCGCCCAGAAAATTCCAATTGGCGACGTGGTGCGCTCAACCGAACCGGATTTTGATTTGCTTGAATGCTTTAATCCCGTCACGGACAAGTGCGTGATCAGCCGCTCCTGCAGCCTGAAAGGCGTCCTGCACAGCGCACAGGCAAGCTTCCTGAACATACTCGACGGGTATACGCTGGCCGACATAGCCAAGGCATCAAAGAAAGCCCTGCCAGCCTTCAAATCCATCCCGATCGTCAGCAGCTGATTATTGGCAACGCAGGAGATGTGCCGGGGCAACTAGCCAGGTCATGCAATTTGCGTATGGTTTATCGGGAAGCGGCTTGCATTATCCGCTGCGCTTCGCATCGGCAGAAAATCAAACCAGCTTGCTAAGCAGCCTGCACCGGAATTTTGTCGCGTTGCGCGATGACGCGGTTGTGCTCGTCAACGTAGACGAGCTGGGGATGAAATTTTTGCAGCTCGATCTCACTGTACATGGCATAGCTGGCAATGATGAGAATATCGCCCCTGCTGGCCTTGTGCGCCGCCGCACCATTCACTGAAATCACGCCGGAACCGCGCTGCGCACGGATGGCATAAGTGGTGAAACGCTCGCCATTGCTGACATTGTAGATATCGATCTGCTGGTATTCCCTGATATCGGCAGCATCCAGCAAATCGTCGTCGATCGCGCAGGAGCCTTCATAATGCAAATCGGAGTGCGTGACATGCACCCGGTGCAATTTGGCTTTAAGCATGAGTCTTTGCATAGCATACCTCTCAATCCGTGAGCAGCGATTATATAGCACGCCGCCCCTCAAGTAATCAATCCACAAGCCATCAATCGGCCAGGCTGACTTCAATGTTATCCAGCAAACGGGTATTCCCCAACCTCGCCGCGGCCAGTATCACCAGATCGCGCTGAGCCCGACCGGATATCACCGCGCTTGCCGGCAACAGATCAGACTGGTTTCGCACCTCCACATAATCCACAGACCAGCCTCTCGCCGACAACGTTTCGACCGCCCGCTGCCGCAATTGTTCAAAATCACGCTCGCCTCCGATGATGGCTGATCTCGTTTCCTGCAGAACCCGGTACAGAGAACCCGCCTCCGCCCGCTGCGCCTCGTCCAGGTACTGGTTGCGCGAACTCAGCGCCAGGCCGTCCGTCGCGCGCACCGTCTCCCCGCCGACAATGCGTGCCGGCAAATTCAATTGCGCGACCATGTGACGGATGAGATGCAGTTGCTGGTAGTCCTTTTTGCCGAACAACGCGACCTGCGGCTGCACGATGTTCAGCAGCTTCAGCACCACGGTCAACATGCCGCGAAAATGTCCGGGTCTAACCGCGCCGTCCAGGTCGCTGGCGATAGTCGGCGGCTCGACGAACACGGTTTGTTGCGAGGGATACATTTCGTTGACCGAAGGTGCGAACACCACATCCGCCAAACCCTGCAGCTTGGCGCAATCCGCTTCCAGCGTGCGCGGGTACTTGTCGAAATCCTCGCTCGGCCCGAATTGCAGCGGATTGACAAAAATGCTCGCCACCACGCAACTACCATGCTCGCGTGCCAGGCGCATCAGATTGAGGTGGCCTTCATGCAGGTTACCCATGGTGGGGACGAAGGCGATGGTACGTTCGGTGGTTAGTCTTGTTCGCAGTTCGGCAATGGTTGAGATGATTTGCATAAGAAACCTATAAATCAACTTCGCCGGGGGTAGCCCGGCAGCTAGTCACTTTTTCTTGCTTCGCCAAAGAAAAAGTAACCAAAAAGAAGGCGACCCCGGTTTGCCGCCGCTGCGCGGTACCCTGCGTTGCTCGGCAGGTCAGGCTTCCTCATAAACTCGCACGATCCGCTACGCGTCCACGTGCTCAAACATATTCGTCAGAATTCCCTGACCCGCCTCCGCTACTCGGCGGCGCACAGGGGAGGTAAAGCAAAAGTCAAAACCAAAAACCGGGTGGGCACTTCGTGCCCACCCTACTTGACTTTGCTCAAAAGTCCGAGGAAACATCAATGGTGACGATTGTGCTGGCACTCGGTGAATTGTCGAACTTGGCGGCTAGAAGATGATGTTCATCTCGCGTGAGCACAGCATTCACTGTTTGCACGTGCTGCAAGTCAAGAATCCAAAACAGCCTATCCTTCGTTGCAAAGCGCTCATCTTCGGTGTAACAATACACATCAAGGTTTGGATCTAGCTTCTCCAACTGAGTGATCAATTCGCGAACTTGCACGATGGTGTGTCCTTTCTGGTTGTCACTTTGGTCTGTGGAATTTCAGAAATCATTCGTAGTACCTGCATAGCAGATTTATTGCTGACTTCGAGCCTTCTCCATACGCCTTTTAAGTGTGTCCTCGGCTTTATTGTAAGGCGCTGCATAGTCTCGAAAATAGCGCTCCGCAAAGGCGACCAACTCACGATTGCGGCCAGCTTTCGCAAGCACCATCGAATATCCGTCCGCTAGCGCCGACGTGGGATGATAAGCAAAGGCTGTTGACTTGAGTCCGCTTCGAACTCCCAAGTCATAGTCCGCGTTCCTAACCATATCTAAATGATACGCGTACGCTGCTTCGAATTCTGGAATGGCCTTGTCAAATTCTTTGGCCTTCTGAAAACTAGTTGCACGCTTAAGAGACTCGCCAAAGCGCCTTTGAGCTTCACAATACGCACAAAATTTAGTGGCATCGTATGAAGCGTGCGGGTTCACTCGATTGATGATCGTCCCACCGTGCATTTTCATAACCTCGTCCTCAATCTCCAATGCGTCTTCTTCGGAAATTCCATCGCGGACTATTTCAACGAAAAATTTTCCGCCTGACCTCTTATCGAGGTATTCAAGCCACTCCAAAGGACGGTCCAGAGAGTGTGCGCGATCACCCGTACCCTTTCCTACATAGAAAACCGTTCCATCCCTATCTTTGTGCGTATAGACGTAGAACTTACCGGGCTTGCAGCGTTGATCAACCGATACCCCCACTCCCATCTCAAGAGAAACATGGCCCGACGAATCTGCTTTGATTGTGATACCGCTCATCTGCACCCCTTTTCATCAGACGCCAATGTACCGGAGTCGAATTGTTTTGACTATCTACTTCAGTGTGGTGGGCAACTTGTTGCCCACCCGATTTTGGGTTTGGTTTTTCGCTTTTAATCCCCTGAGCGCCGCCTCGATCAGACGCAAACGAGCGGTGGGGTTGGGCGAGCACTGTTTGAGCACGTGGCCGCGTAGCGGATCGTGCGAGTTGCGCAGCCCCGCTCGTTT
>JAJZEQ010000161.1 GCA_021851345.1 Pseudomonadota bacterium | reverse complement strand
GTGTTCCGCCAATGCCTCAAGAAGCTGGTAACGGCATTCTGCCACCCAGTCGCGCAGGCGACTTTCCATCTCCCCGCGATTGAGCGCAAAGCGTTGTGCTGCTTCAAGCCAGAAATCAAAAATGAGCGGCCTTGCGGCCACGCGTTCCCATTCATACACACCGATTACGGTTTCAAGGGTCAGGCTGCGCAGTACCATCCGCCTCGACATGTCATGGACAGGCTTAGGCAAACTATACTGCCGCGCTGCCGCGCAGTTGCCGGGCGACTGCCACCATGTTGTGCAATGCCGCATCCACTTCCGGCCAACCGCGTGTCTTGAGTCCGCAGTCCGGGTTGATCCACAGGCGGCTTGCAGGAATCACCGCCAAAGCCTTGCGCATCAGGCGCAACATCTCGTCGGTGCCCGGCACACGCGGCGAATGAATGTCGTACACGCCGGGGCCGATGTCGTTCGGGTAAGAAAACTCGCTGAAGGCCTCCAGCAGCTCCATATCCGAACGCGATGTCTCTATCGTGATCACA
Source organism: Pseudomonadota bacterium (assembly GCA_021851345.1). GTDB lineage: Bacteria > Pseudomonadota > Gammaproteobacteria > Burkholderiales > Gallionellaceae > Gallionella. The sequence continues at coordinate 20,555 of JAJZEQ010000161.1, read as the reverse complement.
TCCGCGTCCATCGCAGCAATTGCCGGCAGAATGTCGTTGAATTCCGAGTAGCACATGTGCGTGTGTATCTGTGTCCGGTCTTTGACGCCGGATGAACACACCCGGAACGCGCGTACCGACCAGTCCAGGTAGAACGGCCAGTCGGACTTTTTCAGTGGCAGGCCTTCGCGCATTGCCGCTTCATCGATCTGGATGATGGCGATACCTGCCTGCTCCAGATCATGCACCTCGTCGCGGATCGCCAGTGCGATTTGCAGAGCCGTATCCGCCCGCGGAATATCATTGCGCACGAATGACCACTGCAAAATCGTGATCGGACCGGTGAGCATCCCCTTCATCGGCTTGCCGGTAAGGCTTTGCGCGTACTGTGCCCATTCCACCGTCATCGGACGCGGGCGTGATATGTCGCCGTATATGATAGGCGGCTTCACGCAGCGCGAGCCGTAACTTTGCACCCAGCCGTATTCGGTAAAGGCAAAACCCTCCAGTTGCTCACCGAAGTATTCGACCATATCGTTGCGCTCCGCCTCGCCGTGCACCAGTACATCCAGCCCCAGCGCTTCCTGCTTGCGCACGACGCGCTTGATCTCGGCGCGCATTTCCGCCTGATATTCCGCCGCGCTGATACGGCCCTGCTTGTAATCTGCACGCGTGGCACGGATATCGGCAGTTTGCGGGAATGAGCCTATGGTGGTTGTGGGGAACGCGGGCAGGTTAAAGCGCGCCTGCTGCGTGGCGATACGCTCGGCAAACGGTGACTGGCGCTGCGCATCCTCCGGTGTCAGCGCGGCCATGCGCTTGCGGACTGCTGGATCATAAACCCTGGGGGAGTACACGCGGCTTTCCAGCGCGGCATTGGCTTGTGAGAGTTGCGGGGCAATGGCTTCCCTGCCCTGTGTCGTGCCGCGTGCCAGTGTGGCAACCTCCGCGAGTTTTTGCGTGGCGAAGGCCATCCATGTTTTCAACGTCCTGCTTTCCGGTGTCTGGTCGAGCCTGGTTTCCTGCGCCAGGTCCACCGGCACGTGCAACAGCGAACAACTGGGGGCGACCCACAAACGCTCCCCCAATGTTTCTCGCAACGTGTTCAGTTTCTGCAAGGCGGCTGCAATATTGCAGCGCCAGATATTGCGCCCGTCGACGATGCCTGCCGACAGGATTTTGTCTTCCGGAAAATTGTGCAGGAAACTTTCCGCCTGATGCGGGGCTCGCACCAGATCGATATGCAAACCCGCAACTGGCAGTGTTTTAAGGAGCTCGGCATGTTGTTCCACGCTGTCGAAATAGGTGGCGAGCAGGATCTTCGGTACGGCTTGCGACTGAATTGGCGCCAGCGCCGCATAAGTCGGCGCTAGCGCATCCACCCACTCCTGCGGCAAATCCAGCACCAGTGCCGGTTCGTCGATTTGCACCCACTCCACACCCTGCGCCTTGAGGCGTGCCAGAATCTGCTGGTACACCGGTATCAGTCTTGGCAACAGGTTCAGGCGGCATAAACCGGCGTCCTTCTCCTTGCCCAGATACAGGTAAGTCAATGGTCCGATCAGCACCGGCTTGGCATTGATACCCTGCGCCAGCGCCTCGGCAACTTCCTCGAAGAGCCATTCGTTGCCCAGCTTGAATTCCATGTCAGTGTGAAATTCCGGCACCAGGTAGTGGTAGTTGGTATCAAACCACTTGGTCATTTCCATCGCGAAATTGCTTTTGTCGCCGCGCGCCAGGGTAAAGTATTGCGCCAGGCTCAGTGCACCGTCCCCCAATTTGTCAGCGGTGAAACCAAAGCGCCTGGGCGCGGCCCCCAGCAGGGTAGTCATGTTGAGCATCTGGTCGTAGTAGGCAAAATCGCCCACCGGGATCAGTTGTATGCCTGCCTGCTGCTGCAACCGCCAGTTTTGCGCGCGCAAGCCCTTGCCGATATCGCGCAGGCCAACTTCATCCAGTTCGCCTTTCCAGTAGGCCTCAACCGCCTTTTTAAGTTCGCGTTGCGCGCCTATGCGCGGGAATCCCAAATTGTGTGCAATCGTCATTGTCTATCCTCTGCCGTAAAAGGTGGCTTCCGCCTGAACGACTGGCATGATGGACAAAACACGATTATTATTCAAAGTCATTATTTTAACGTTACCCATTAAAAATATTCATCATGACATCCATACTCGAAATTCGTCACCTGCACACCATTCTGGCACTGGTGGACTGCGGCACGCTTTCGCGTGTGGCGGCGCGCGTGCACCTGACCCAATCCGCCATTTCGCACCAGATCAAACAGCTGGAAGATTATTACGGGACCCCTTTGTTTGAACGAAAAACCCAGCCGTTGCGCCTGACCCAGGCGGGGCAGCGCCTGCATCTGCTGGCGCAAAGCACTGTGGCATTGGTGAATGAGGCGGAACGCGATATCGCCCGTATCATCCAGGGACGGGCAGGAAAGTTGCGCATTGCGGTGGAATGCCACACCTGCTTTGAGTGGTTGATGCCCGCGATGGACGAATTCCGGAATAACTGGCCGGAAGTCGAACTGGATCTGGTGTCGGGTTTCCATGCTGATCCCCTGGCCCTGCTGCATGCGGATCGCGCCGACTTGGTCATCGTGTCCGAACATAAAAAATCGGACGGGCTGACTTATCACCCGTTGTTCGGCTTTGAGATTATCGGGCTGGTGTCGTGTTTGCACCCCTTTGCGGAAAAGGATCACCTCACGCCGCGTGATTTCGCCAATGAAACCCTGGTGACTTACCCGGTGTGCGACGACATGCTCGACATAATCCGTTTTTTGCGTCCGCGCGGCATCGAGCCCAAACGCCGTACCGCCGAATTGACAGTGGCAATATTGCAACTGGTCGCCAGCCGTCGCGGCATTGCCGCATTGCCGGAATGGGCGGTGCAGAGTTATCTGGAATCGGGGTATGTATTGGGCAAACGCATAGGCAAGAAGGGATTGCGTGCCGAACTCTATGCGGTAACCAGTCTGCAGTTCGGCGAGTTATCCTATATCAGGGATTTTATACACACAGTGCGCGCGGTAAGCTTCAAGCGGTTGAAAAACCTGGTACAGCTGCAGGCAGTCAAGGCCCTTTAAATTCAGTGTGCGCATGCCATCACAATAAGGCACGATAACCCGGTGTCCGGATTTTGTCGGGCCGGCGTATCAGTCAGAATTTCAATGCCCGCAGTCTGTTTCCTGCATCAGCCAACCTTCTCGATGTGTCTTTTGCGGCATGTCATGACCGTCAGGTTTCGGGCAGCGCATTGACAAGATTCGATGACAAAAACAGAGCGCCTCGCGCCCCTAAATAAAATCGGTATCATATGCACGGTGTTGACCATATATTGGTCGTTGGCTTGTGAAACTCTTCAGGGACTCATTGGCACATGAAGATATGCGTGTTCGGCGCCGGGGCGATTGGCGGATATCTGGCTGTGGAATTGGCGCTGGCGGGGCATGAGGTCTATGTCGTGGCGCGGGGTGCACACCTTGAAGCGATACGCAAGAATGGGCTGAAACTGCTGATCGGGGGACGCGAGAAAGTGGCGCGAGTCGCCGCAAGCGATGATCCATCCAGTTTCGGGCAACAGGAATTCGTGATCTGCGCCCTGAAATCGCACCAGGCCCATGAAAGCGTGACTTTGATCAGGCCGCTGCTTGGACCCGATACCGCGCTGGTCACCGCGATGAACGGCATTCCTTGGTGGTACTTCTACAAGACAGGCGGGCCTTACGACGGCCATCATCTGGAATCTGTCGATCCGGGCGGGCGGCAATGGAATTTAATTGGGCCGGAACGCGCTATCGGCTGCGTCGTCGATCCTGCTTGTGAAGTCATCGCACCCGGGGTTATCCGGCACCATGAATTCAACCGGTTAAACATCGGCGAGCCGGACGGCAGCCACTCGCAGCGCGTCATCGCCTTGAGCCAGGCCCTGACAGCGGCCAATTTCGACGCGCCCATCCGTGATGCGATCCGCTGGAATGTCTGGCTGAAACTGTGGGGCAACGTCTGTTTTAATCCGATTAGCGCGCTCACCCATGCCACCCTTGACCGGATCAATTCGGAACCGCGGCTGAGGGCACTTTGCAAATCAATGATGCACGAAGCCAAAGCCGTCACAGAGGCGCTGGGAATAAATATTCCGGAAGAGATGATCGATCGCCGTCTTGCGGCAGCAGGTTCGGTGGTCGGGCACAAGATGTCGATGCTGCAAGACCTGGAGCGCGGACGTTCGATGGAAATCGATGCACTGGTCACCGCGGTTCAGGAACTGGGCCGCATGACAAATGTTCCGACCCCCACAATTGACATCATCCTTGCGCTGGTTCAGGAATGCGGCCGCCAGGCCGGTCTATACCCCCCGGACTTCGCGTCCCGGAGCGGCTGAACGGCTGCTTCGGTGAAAACTTAGCGGAAGGCCCGGGTCGGATGGCGACTGACAATGAACAAAAATCCGGGCGACTGCTGATGTTTGCACAACGGGCACCGGCGATTAAACTGTTGCATGGTCGCTCACCGGCCTGATGCCAATTCAAGGCCGGGACAGGAAATTTAATATGGCACTTTGCTGCAATTTTGCAGGCGGCCGGAATTTTGGAGAAGAGCAATGAAACTGGGATTTATCGGATTAGGGCATATGGGTTCGGGGATGGCTGCCCGTCTTTGTCAGGCAGGCCATGACCTCGCCGTCTACAACCGCTCGGCGGAACGCCTGCAACCCTTGATCGCTCAAGGAGCCAAGGGGGCGAAAAATATTGCCGAAGCTTGCGCCGCTGATGTGGTTTTTACAATGCTCGCGGATGACGCTGCGCTGGAGAGCGTGGTTTTTGAAACTGGAGGGATCCTTGAAAATCTGCAGCCGGGAGCCATTCATGTCTCGTGCAGCACGGTCAGTGTTTCCTTGTCGGCACGGCTGGTGCAGGCTCACGCCCAAAAGCAGCAGGGCTATGTTGCCGCTCCCGTGTTTGGCAGGCCGGATGCGGCCGCGGCAGGCAAGCTATACATCGTGGCTGCCGGCAAGCCGGATCTCATTGCAAAGACGCAACCGCTTTTCGACATTCTGGGCCAGCGTACTTTCACCGTGTCTGACATGCCCGAAAAAGCCAATCTTGTAAAACTGAGCGGCAACTTCCTGATCGCCACGGTGATCGAATCGCTGGGTGAAGCCATGGCTCTGGTGGAAAAAGGCGGCGTGGACCGGCATCAATATCTCGATCTGCTTACCTCCAGCCTCTTCAACATCCCTGTATACAAAAACTACGGGGCCATGATTGCCGATCGCCATTTTGATCCTGCCGGATTTGCCGCCCATCTGGGACAAAAAGATATTCGGCTAACGCTGGCAGCAGCAGAACAATTGAAAGTACCCCTCCCCTTTGCCAGCATTTTGCGCGATCGCTTTCTCGACCTGGGCGCGCATGGGGATGAAAACCTGGACTGGTCGGCCATTGGCAGCCTGGCAGCGAAAGACGCTGCTCTAATTCCTTAGGGAAGTGCCGAATAAGTCCCAACTATGGTTCGATACATTTTCCGTTCGCCCTGAGTGCCGCGCGTAGCACGGTGTATCGAAGGTGCGAACGGAAAACACTCACCACGAAAGGACTTATTCGGCGCTTCCTTAGTTTTATACAGCCTGGTGTCCAGTTTTCTGGAACACCAATTGATCAGGCGACCGCCGGCAAATAAATCAAGAACTCGCGGCGCATGATTCCCCAGGATGCAGAGCTGCAAATACCCCATTTCATGACAGTCTTTCGGGCAACACAATTGCGGAGCGTTATATCTGCTTCGCTCCACATGGATGGTCAAAGTCTGGCCGGACGCAATCTGCTTGGTTTTACCCTGTATGGGTGGCTTGCCCCGTGGTCGCCTCAGACCTTCATTTCACGCCCTGATCGTCGTCCATATAACCACTTGACAATTGTGGTCATATAACTTAATTTGCAGCGTCAGCCCTGAAACTTTTTACTTCTTGTTTAGCGTGTTTTTTGGCTGTCCTTAACTATTTGGGGGAGGTGTTGTGGTGAATCCTATCGCTCGTTCCCCATTTAATTTTGTCACGTTGCCATTGATTGCAGTCTGTTCAATGGGTTTATTTGCCGGCAGGCCAGCTCATTAGATAAGTTCTGAGTTAAAGCAGTTAGAGAACTGAATCTTTGCATGGTATGCCCCCTGATCGTTGGGATAACGATTTCTTCTTTCAAGGAGATCAAAAATGAGCGATATAAATGTCAATAATGCCTCTTCAGGTAACGGATCCGACGAGGCAATGGGCAAGTTGTTGATGATTGTCGTAGCAATTATTTGGGCAATTCCCTTGATTATTGGTTACTGGGCCGCCCTTACTGGCGGAGGCTTTTAATTAAAAACCGAATTCCCAGAATAATTAAAGCCGGTGATAAGCCGGCTTTTTGTTGCTATTCAAAATGACGACTTTTGCCAGAAGCCGAATGTCAGGAGGAAGCCTGCGACCGGCTGGTTGTCGGCCTAAGGAGATGCTGGGGATTTTATGCAAAGGCGCTCGGTTCAACCTGCCGGGATGTCCACTTTCAACTTTTTCGAACAGCAATAATTAAAAACTCCCACGTTGGAGCAAGCTCTGGTTGCGTTACTGTGCCGTATCCGGTAGAGTAACGCTCATGGACTGGGGATTCTCGGTCGGCAACTGGCTCCGGCGAACGTCGGGGCCTTTTGTTTTTGGGCTCACGGAAAACATTTCAGCCCCCATCCCTCTACCAGTCCATTCTTCATTAGCAACTTGGGCTTTACCGCATCGAAAGCCCGATTTGGCTGATCTGGCCTCAATACCGACAAGCCGATAGGGCGGGCCACCAGATCGGCCAACTGCAAACCGGCCGAGTTTGATTTCTTGTCCGCAAACACGATCTCAAAGTTCAGCTTCTCGCTCTTGTAGTTTGCGCCATCGCAGATGCGGCGGAATTCCAGCTCCAGTTCGTCGTCCTCATTCTTGCCGCGTTTTTCCACAATGACATGCACCGCCGGGTCTGCATGGGTCGGGCCGCCATTCGCGGCGGCTAACCACTCGCCCTGCTGCTGCAAAAAGCCGCGCACTCTTTCCAGACCGAACTCAAGGCCAAGGTGATAAGGGTTTGCGGGATTGGTATAGCGTGCCTTGTGTTTGATTTTATCTATGACCACACAAACCAACTGAAACGGCGCGGCCGCAATAATGCTCGTGAGCTCATCGAGGAACGCGGCTTTTAACGCAGGCGTTTTCAAAAAAGAAAAATCGCCGCTATCCTTGCGAATATCGCGCTCGTGCAAGATCACCTGGTCATGCCCAAAGTGCTTGAACTTGAAGTGCTGCACCGCAGGCGTGATGTGTTCCACATAATCGCTTTTCTTGACGATGAAAAACGCCAGCACGAACAGCGGATATTGCGGGTCGATATTGCCCATCGTGTGCGAGCCGCTTTCGTCCACGAACACCAGATACTCGCTTTGCAATTTGCTCATGCGTTTAATTCCTGATGTTCACGCCACGGCCTGCTCGACCACCACATCCGCCAGCTTTTGCTGCAACTGATTGGCAGCGGTGATGCGGGTTTTGAGTTGGTCGCACAGCGCCATCAGTTCGTCTACTTTTGCGACGATGCGGTGTTGTTCGGCGAGTGGCGGAATAGGTATTAAGAATTTGGCGATATTACCCATACTCAGATTCGGTCTAGCATTGTCCACTTGCTTATCAAACATATATTCAAGGCATGTTTCGCTGTTAAAGAAATGCAATAGGAACATGCGTGATAAATCAAAAGTTGAAATTCTAATCAGGCATACAGCCTGATTTATGTTTGCCAGAATGTCGATGTCATACACAGCGGTTCTTCCAATAGACGCGCCAACGATATTCATTAAAAAATCGCCATTCTCCAAAATTGACCTTGGCTCTATATCGTTAAATTTCTTCTCAACGTACTTTGGAGAATCAAGCAACAGGGTATAGCTGCCTACATTTTCGCTAGTAACAAACATGACATCTTCTGGATTATCGGTATAACTCACGCCTTGCCATTTTGGTGATGATCCTTTTGTAATAAGGCGTGCCAACTCATCAAGCCTTGCCCACTCCCAACCCTGCGGCAAATCAAACGGTTTTTCATCCTCAGCTATGGGCGGCAGCGGTTTGTCTTTCTTGATCTTGCCTTCCGCAATCAGCTTGGCTTTTTCAGCCTGGATGCGCTTGAGTAATGCGCTGGCGGGTTCGTCGTTCGGGTCTTGCGGCACGAGCTTGCCCATCACCGCCAGTTGCAGCAGGGTTTGCTTGAGTGCGTCGATGCTGGCTTCGGTGGTGAACAGGGTGTCGAAGTGCGCGGCGATGCGCTGCCAGTTGGCGGTGAAGTCTGCAGCGCTTTGTGATTCGGTGAGTGTGGTCAGCAGATGGCTCACGAGTTTTTCGTGGGCTTCGGCAGCGTTGTTGTGCCGGGTTTCCAGCTGGTCGCACAGCGCCATCAGCTCATCTACTTTGGCGACGATGCGGTGTTGTTCGGCTAGCGGTGGAAGCAGGGCAGGAATCTCTTCGAGTACGCCTTGCGCTAATGCCGGAACGGATGTGCCAGCTTGATACCGCGTGAAATCGATGCTAGTTAAAAACAGGTAAAGCCATTCGGTAGATACCCCATCATTTGGAATAAGACCGAGACAGTTGTTATCGATTGCCGTTGGCTTCGACAAAATACGCCGCTTGTTGGTCGCAATTGCACCGCCAATCTTTGGAAATACCACTGTCCCTGCTGGATGAATATTTACCCTTAACCTTTTCGCAGCCTCTCTAGAAATTGTGTGATTGGTGGTGACAATGAATTTTGTATTTTCAGGTAGATTCATGTCACTTACTTTTGCAAACAATATCTCAAGGCCTAACAACCCTTGTTCCCTTGTTGGGAATCCACTTCCTACTGCCCATCTTCCCAAATCACCAAGACAAGTTGGATTCCAGTCGTTATCTTGTGGCACCAGCTTGCCGCGCACGGCGAGTTCCAGTATCAGTTCGCGCAGCTTCCTGATGCCATACACGCTGGCCGCATTGCCCGCGCTGCGGCCACGGCCTGATTTCTTTTCGGTGTCGGCATCCGTCCAGATGGCTATGTGATCGGTCAGTAAAGTCTGAATCGCATTCATGCCTTTACACCACGCTGTAGCGCCTCTCCCAGAATGCCTTTCAACTGGCCGCGAAGCGCGATGATGTCATTCTGCATCGCGTTGTATTGCGCCAGCAGCACATCGGGATCGTGGATTTCCTGCTCGCCGATATGCGGGTTTTTGCAGTCGAGGTTGTAGTTGCGCGCCTTGATGTCGGCGATGGGCACGCGCCAGGCGTATTCGTTTTCGACCCGATTGTCCCACCAGGTTTTTTCCGGAGCAAATTCTTCAATGCGCATCGGCTTGGTTTTGTTGTAGCTCTTCGCGCCCGCCGGGTAGGGGTGCTCGTAGTACCAGATTTCCTGCGTGGGTGTGCCCTTGGTGAAGAACAGTAGGTTGGTCTTGATGCCTGTGTAGGGGCTGAACACGCCGTTGGGCAGGCGCACGATGGTGTGCAGGTTGCAGGTTTGCAGCAGGTGTTCCTTGATGCGGGTCTTGATGCCTTCGCCGAACAGCGTGCCGTCCGGCAGCACCACGGCAGCGCGGCCACCGTCCTTGAGCAGATGGGCGATCAGCACCAGAAACAGGTCGGCGGTTTCCTTGGTGCGGAAGGTGGCGGGGAAGTTGGCTTCGATGCCGTCTTCTTCCATGCCGCCGAACGGCGGGTTGGTGAGAATGACTTCGACGCGGCTGGCCGGGGTATAGTCGCGCAGCGGGCGCGCGAGGGTGTTGTCGTGGCGGATGTTGATCGGCACATCGAGGCCGTGCAGGATCATGTTGGTGGTGCATAACAGGTGCGGCAGCGGTTTCTTTTCCACACCGATGATGTTGCCTTGCAGTTGTTGTTCGTCCTCGACGGTTTTTACATAGTGCTTGCGGACGTGCTCGATGGTGCAGGTGAGGAAGCCACCGGTGCCGCAGGCCGGGTCGAGCACGCGGTCGCCGAGCTTGGGGTCGACCATGTCCACCATGAACTGCGTCACGGCGCGCGGGGTGTAGTACTCGCCCGCGTTGCCCGCACTCTGCAAATCCTTGAGTATCTGTTCGTAGATGTCGCCGAACAAATGACGGTCTGCTGCCTTGTTGAAGTTGATGCCTTCCTCTATCTTGTTGATGACCTGGCGCATCAGGTGGCCGGACTTCATGTAGTTGTAGGCATCCTCGAACACGTTGCGGATCACAAAGCCGCGCGGATCGTCCTGCGCCGGGGTGAGGCTTTTCAGCTTGCGGAACAGATCGTTGTTGACGAAGTCCATCAGCTCTTCGCCGGTCATCCCCTCGGCATTCGCCGCCCAGTTGCGCCAGCGCAGGCGGCTGGGTATCGGTGAACGATATTTTTCATCCAGCAGCTCGTATTCCTTTTCGCGGTCGTCGAAAATCTTCAGGAAGAACATCCAGACCAGCTGGCCGATGCGCTGCGCGTCGCCGTCCACGCCGGTGTCCTTGCGCATGATGTCCTGGATGGATTTGATGAGGGTACTTATAGACATATTTGAATTATGAGTTTTCTACGATTTGTGTTTCGGGATTACTGTTATCGAAATAGCTTTCTTCGATTTCGAATAATGCGTGAGGCTTTTTCTTGACTGCGACTTCATGCTTAATTAATAGCTCAATCAGCGTGCTTCCATCTATAAGAGTGATTGGTGGTGCGCCAGGAAACACAGCTGCATCAATACATCCTTTCGCGAATCCGCCGATGGTAATGATGGTTCCACGGATTGCACCATGTAATGGCAATACACCTCTGAGTTGGTCAAGGACTGGTCTAGTGATGTTGGCTTTATGTCGTTTGACTTGAACAACCTCTTTGATTTGAGTGATGCCGAAATGGTAATTGGCGACAACATCGACACCCTTGTCGCCGCTTTGCTTGGTAACAATCACATCTTCGTAATCCATGGCTTCGAGTAAATCTTTTATCAACATTTCAAAGCGGTATGGATGCATGTTCTCGATACGTTCGCGGAGACCGTTTATTTGCACATCGTTATATCCTTTGATCGCCTTTAGTACAGCTTGATGTGGCTTCTCGGTGAGCTGGTTGTCGATAGAAGTGGCATATTGCACCCCTGAATCGGTAATGCGGTATGTATTTCCCTCGCGAGCTACAAAACCGCGTTCCACAAGGTTAAGCAAGCGGCGGCGAAGTGTATCCTTAATGGTAGATGGTGTTCCGTAATTCGAATTCACAAGTAAAAATTCAGACCATTCTTCTAGCAGGTCTCCCCGTTTACCAGGAGAGTGTGCCGCCAAGATGGAGAGCAATTGTGGGAGACCTTCTTCTTCATCTATCTTTCTCGTAATGCCTTGCTTTTGGTCAATGAATTCTTTCCCCTGCTTACTGATTCTATAAATACCTTGTGAGTCCGTCACCAACAGTTCATATGTATTGATAAATAAATATGAGCCGTAGATATGGCGAGGATTAATCTTATTGGAGCTATCTTTCCAGATTTTTTTGGCTAGAGTCTGTTCAATCCCTTTCAGCTTATTTTCAATCCACTCGTCTGGATTACTCCAGTCGACAGAGTTTTGAGGAGTGCCAGTTTGGTCGAACAGCGCTTTAATCATAGACCAGACAGCTTGCTTCGTAGATCCATCCAGTATGGTGATCAGCTGCTGCACTTCTGAATAAAGTGGGAACAGAGGTGTGCGCACAATTTTTTTCTTGTCGTCGATCATTGGGTATCTCGCTTATTGGATGGCGTAAAGATTTGATTCGAGTTCACGCAGAGCGGCCTGATACTGCGCTTTGCCACCGAAGGTCTGCACGATTTCCAGCGGTGTGCCCATGCCGCTGAGCGGATCGAGTTGCAGCACGTTCATGCTCTCAATATTTTCGATGCCAGTATCGGCGTACTTGTCGAGCAACGCTTCCAGTACCTTGCGCGCTTCTGCGCCATATTTGGCAAAGTAGTTGCGCTTCTTTACCTGTTCGGCACGTTCGCGGCGCGACAGCGGTGGTTGGTCGAAGGCGACGTGGCAGATGAGGTCGAAGGCATCGCAGTCCTTGCCGATTGCTTTGCCCACTTCTTCCGCCAGCGCTTCCAGCAGGATGCCTTGCTGGCGCAGCTCGTCAATAATGGCCTGCTTCTTCTCGGCTGTCGTCCAGCGGCGCAGGAATTGGTCGAGCGAGGTGTATTCCTTGCGCACGGCTTTACGGGTGTAGTCCTTCAGCGATTCGGTCATCAGCTTGCCGTCGTTGCCGTAATACTGCACGCGCTCGGCGACGACATATACGCTGACATCGCCGACCACGTATTTGATGCGCCGCTCGCCGGGTGGGAGCGGCGGCAAAGGCGGCTCGGGCAGATTAGGCGGTTGATCGCCGCCCGCATCTTCCGGTTCATCGGGTGGCACTGGCGACTCACCCGGCTTGGGCTCATAGATTTGCACCGGGTCGCCATCAAAATTCTCATCGGCGAACAGTTCGGTCGCCTTTTTGAAATCCATGATGGTGAACCAGTACTTGTCGTAATCCTCATTGATGCGCGTGCCGCGCCCGATGATTTGTTTGAACTCAGTCATGGACTGGATGCGTTGATCGAGCACGACCAGCTTGCAGGTTTGTGCATCCACGCCGGTGGTCATCAATTTTGAAGTGGTGGCGATAACGGGGTAGCGGCTTTCCGGGTCAATGAAATTGTCCAGCTCGGCTTTGCCTTCCGCATCGTCGCCGGTGATCTTCATCACGTATTTGCGGCTTTCCTTGATGCGTTCTGGGTTGAGGTTGGTCAGCGCCTGCCGCATGCGTTCGGCGTGATCGATGTCTTCGCAGAACACGATGGTCTTGGCGTAAGGATCGGTGGCCTTCAAAAACTCGGTGATCTTTTGCGCGACCAGCTCGGTGCGTTTTTCCAGCACGAGGGTGCGGTCGAAATCCTTCTGGTTGTAGATGCGGTCTTCGATAAGATTGCCGTGCTTGTCGAGCTTGCCTTTCTCAGGCCGCCATCCTTGCAGGTCGCGGTCGATGTCTATGCGCACGACTTTGTAAGGCGCGAGAAATCCGTCTTCGATGCCTTGCTTGAGCGAGTAGGTGTAAACAGGCTCATTAAAATAATCGATGTTGGAAACGTCCTTGGTTTCCTTGGGCGTGGCGGTGAGGCCGATCTGCGTGGCAGTCGAGAAGTATTCGAGAATTTCACGCCATGCAGAGTCTGCCGCCGCACTACCGCGATGACATTCGTCGATCACGATCAGGTCGAAGAAATCGCGCGAGAATTGTTTGTAGATGTTCTTGTCTTCTTCGTTGCCGGTGACTGCCTGATACAGCGAGAGGTAGATTTCAAATGCCTTGTTCACTTCGCGGTTGGTGATCTTGGTCATCGCCTGACCAAACGGCTTGAAGTCGTTGGTCTTGGTCTGATCTATGAGGATGTTGCGGTCGGCGAGATAGAGGATGCGTTTCTTGGCTTTGGATTTCCACAGCCGCCAGATAATCTGAAATGCAGTGTAGGTCTTGCCTGTGCCGGTTGCCATCACCAGCAGGATGCGCTGCTGTCCTTTTGCTATCGCTTCGATGACGCGGTTGACTGCATTGACCTGATAGTAACGTGCCTGCTTGCCGCTGCCGTCATCGAAATAAGGTTCGGCAACTGTGCTGCGTGCTTGCTCATTGGCGATGCCACGCCAAGCGCAGTAGCTCTGCCAAAGTTTGTCCGGCGTGGGAAAGGCATCCAGGCCGAGTTCGCACTCTATTTGAGTTGATTGCCCGGTACGGTCATGCATTAAAAAACCGTCGCCATTGCTGCTGAATACGAAAGGGATGTCGAGCGTTTCTGCGTAGTTCAAAGCTTGCTGCATGCCATCGCCCAGGTTGTGCTTGTTGTCCTTGGCTTCGATGACGGCAATCGGGATATTGGGTTTGTAGTAGAGAATGTAATCGGCGCGCTTGGTCTCACCGCGCGTATGCAGCTTGCCGCGCACGATGATGCGCCCTTTGGTGAAGGTGACTTCTTCGCGGATCTGGGTGTGCAAATCCCAGCCAGATTGAATGACGGCTGGTGTGATGTACTTGCTGCAAATATCGCGTTCTGTGAGCTGCTGCTTATCCAAGGTGCCACCCTTTAATTTTTGCCCTGAATAGTAACCTTTTTGATTTATAGATGATACGTGCTACAAGCAATTAGCGTAGCGCTACATCCGGGTTAATAGTGAGTGTGCGAAAAACTTAGTAACGGACATTCAAGCGGACTATGCCGTTTGCCATTTTAGAAAATCCCCTGCGTCTCCTTAGGCCGAGAACCGGCACTTCAAAATGCATTAGCTGAACGGCAGTTGATGGCCATAGCAGACTCTGTCGACTTCATAAACCGGTTGCCGGTTCAGCATGGCGGGACGGTCCCAATTTTTTCAAGCCGTTGCTTCCGACCCCGTTGCGACAGACGGTCATCCAAATTTTCTGCGCGAAACCAATAGTCGGGACACCCGGTTCCCGACACAAAACGAAACCGGTGTTATTCACATCGGCACAGTAATGAAACGCTCATGCTTATTGCCATTCCGGAAGCGTTCATGGCGATTGCTGCCAAGCAAAGCGCTATTGCCGGTATTTAATCAACGCCGCGCCAGGTCATCTTTGGCCAGCATTTGAGCGCTGCAAACTAAAGCCCCCAATAGGCTTGCTGGACAGCCGGGTCATCGATCAGGACTTTGGCCAACCCTTGGTGCACAATACGGCCGGTTTCCATCACATAAGCGCGGTCCGCGCCGGACAAGGCCAGCTGCACATCCTGCTCGACCAGCAGCACGGTCACGCCGTCACGCTGAATTGCCGCGAGCATCTCCATCAACTGCTCGACCACTACGGGCGCCAGCCCCAGGCTCATCTCATCGACCATCATCAGCACCGGTGCGGCCATCAGGGCGCGCGCCATCGCACACATCTGCTGCTCGCCGCCCGACATGCTGCCCGCCAGTTGACGACGCCGTTCCGTCAGGCGCGGGAACATGGAATAAATCTTGTCCAGGTCGCGGGCGACAGCCGCCTTGTCCTGGCGCCGGTAACTGCCCATCAGCAAATTGTCCTGCACGGTCATCCGGTCGAAGAGCTGTCGCCCTTCCGGGACCTGCACCAGACCCAGACCGAAGGCCTGGTCCGGCGTCATGCCGGACAGTTCATGGCCGTTCATGACGATGCTGCCGGTGCAGGGCAAGATACGCGACAGCGCCCGCAGCAGGGTCGTCTTGCCGGCGCCATTGCTGCCAACCAGCGCCACCATTTCCGCCGGGTAGACTTCCAGCGTGATGTCGTGCAGCACGTGCATGCCGCCGTAGCCGGCACTCAGATTCTCGACTTTCAGCAAGGGGGTGCGATGTGTCTTGCCGCTCATGCGCGTTTCTTTCCCAGATATGCCTCGATCACGACGGGATCCGCAAGCACGGCGTCGGGTGTGCCTTCGGCGATCTTTTCCCCGTGGTGCAGCACCAGCAAGCGGTCGGAAAGGCTTTTGATGGCCTTGATGACGTGTTCGGTCACAAGAATGCTGATGCCGCGATCGCGCACCTTGCGGATCACGTCGATGACCTCGTCGATCTCGGCGTGGTTCAGGCCGGCCATGACTTCGTCGCAGAGCAGCACCTGCGGCTGCATCGCCAGCGCCTTGGCCAGCTCCAGGCGTTTCCGGTCCGGGCCGCCGAGTTCATCGGCACGCTTGTCGACGATCTTGCCCAAACCCACGAACTCGAGGCATTCGCGCGCGTGTTCGCGCGCCCTGGCCAATTTTGGCTGGCCGCCGCCGCGTCCGAACAGGGCGCCGACGGCCACGTTATCCAGCACCGACAGGCCGGGAAACGGCCGCATGATCTGGAAGGTGCGGCCTATGCCCAGCCGGGCGCGGCGGAACGCAGGCAGGTGGTTGATGGATTCGCCCTGAAACAATATCTCGCCTGCGCTCGGCGGCTGTGTGCCGCTGATCAGGCTGATCAGCGTCGTTTTGCCGGCGCCGTTGGGGCCGATCAGCCCGAGAATCTCGCCCGGCGCCAGCGTGAAGCTGACACTGTCGACGGCCACCAGTCCGGCGAAACTTCTCGTCGCGTTGCGAACCTCGAGCAAGGCTTTCATAACCGGTGTGCGCGGATGTTTTCGATGAAATAGCCCCAGCCCATTTTGCGCATCCGCCGAAGCATGTCGGCCAGGCCCCGAGGCATGAGCACCACCGCGACGACGATGACAAGGCCGAAGAACAGTCCGGCGATGCTCGTCACTTCGCTAGACAGGAACTCCGAGATCGTCGACAGCGTGAGCGCGCCGACGATGGGGCCGAGTACCGTGCCCGGGCCGCCGAACACCGCCATGATGATCATCTTGACGTTGAGGCTGATATCAAAAGCGCTCGCCGGATCAAGAAAGGTGACCCAATAGGCATGAATGCCGCCTGCCAGGGCACTGAATATCCCTGATAGCGCAAACGCCATGACCTTGTACAGCGTGGTGTTCACACCCATCACGGCAGCGCCTTCCTCGTTCTCACGAATCGCGATCAGCCCGAAGCCGAAGCGGCTGCGGGTCATGCCCCAGATCGTCAGCGTCGCGATTGTCAGCAAGCCCAGCGACAATTCATAGAACAACGGATCGTTGTTGAGTGGCGGCAAGACCAGCCCGATGTTCTGGCCGGCAATGCCCACGTTGGAGACAATAGCCGTCATGACCTGTGACAGTGCCAGCGTGGCAATCGCAAAATAGTGACCCTTGAGCCGCAGCACGGGTATGCCCAGCAGAACAGCAAAGACGACCGCCAGAACCACCCCGAAGCCCATGCCGACGGCGAACGGCAACTGCCACTGCACCATCGCGATGGCCACGCCATAGCCCCCCAGTCCGTAAAAAACGGAGTTGCCGAACGAGGCATAACCGGTGTAACCGCCGATGATGTTCCAGCCCTGCGCCAATACCGCCAGCAGCAGCGCGTTGATACCGAACTGGATGAGCACATCCGAGCCGTACCAGGGCACGCCGGCAAGCACTGCCAGCGCAGCCAGAACCAGCCCGATTTTCCACATCTTCATGTTGTCCTCCCGAGCAAGCCACCCGGCCGCACGATCAGAACCAGTACCAGGATGCCAAAGCTGGCGACATCCGCGTAGGTTTGGCCGATGTACAAGGTGGTCAGCGACTCCACGATCCCCAGAAACAATCCTCCGACGAGCACGCCCAGCGGGTTTTCCAGGCCGCCGATGATAGAGATGGCAAACGATTTGGCGGTAAGTGATGCACCGATATACGGATTGATCTGCGACACCGTGCCATAGAGTGTACCGGCCATCCCGGCCAGGGCGATGCCCAGGCCAAATGTCATTGCGTAAAGGTGCCGCGGTTCGACACCGTACAGGCGCGCTGCCACCAGATTCTGGGCCGTGGCACGAATCGCGCGCCCGAGCCGTGTGTGCAACAGAAACAGCCACATGCCGACGGTCAGAATGATGGCCACGGCAAAAGCGGCCATCCGCGCCACCGGCAGTACCAGCGGCCCCAGGGCGAGACTGCTGCCGGCATAAGGTGGATTGATGGTGCGAAAGTCGGCCGAAAACACCAGTTGGGCCAGATAGGTCAGTACCACTTCCAGGCCGAAGGTGATCAGCAGCGTATTGAACATCGGCGCGCGTATCACAAGATTGAGCAGGCCGCGCTGTATCCCGTAGCCCAAGGCGAACATGACGACGGCGGTGAGCGGCAACCCAAGAAACGGGTCAATGTGCAGATAGGTGTAGAGGTACCATGACGCGTAGCCGCCCAGCATGATGAAGGCGCCATGAGCCAGATTGACGATATTGAGCACGCCCCAGACCAGTGCCAGACCAAGCGCCATCACGGCGTACAGTCCGCCCTGAAGCACGCCATTGACGAGAATTTGCGCTAGCAGATCCACCTGAGGACCGGTGGCGGATTAACGCTGGTTCCAGGCAGGCATCGGATACTTCGGCTGTTTTATCAGGCCTTTCAGTCCGTAGATTTCAACAACGTTGTCGCCCTGGACCTGGATTACCATCTGCGGCAATTCGATCTGTCCATTTGCATTGAACGCGATGGGTCCGTACAGGCTTTCGAACTTTATCCTGGCCAGCGCATCACGCACTTTCTGCGGATCGAGACTGCCGGCATCTTCCATGGCCTGCACCAGCGTTTCCACATCGGCGGCACCGGAGGCGGCGTGATAGTCGGGGTCATAGCCGAACTTTGCCTTGTACGCTTTGGCAAACTGCTCCGCATCGCCGAACCAGCGGTCTTTCAGTTCAGCTGAAGGCAACCAGGGCGTCATGCCAAACGCGTAGTTGGCATCCTTGCCCAGGGCTTTGCGGAAATCTTCACTCGGCACACCCACGGTGAACGAGTACATCTTTGGTGCCACTTCCAGGCTCTTGGCCTGGCGCACGAAATTGAGGATCTCGGTTTCGTGGCCGGCCACCAGCACGACGTCGGCGTTCCGGCTCTTGATCTGGGACAGCAGCGAGTTGAAGTCCGTGGCGTTCGTGCTGTAGCGTTCATCCAATACGATATTCAATCCTGCCTGCTTCAACATCGGCCGGGTGCCTTCCGCCACCGACACGTCAAAGGCGTCGTCGGCATACAACAGGGCCACCGATTGGGGCGCCGGCTTGAGCAACTTGAGCATGCTGATGGTGCTGCCGAAATAATTGCTCGCCGGCGCCAGCGTGCCGAAAATGTACTGGAATTTGCGCGCGAATATCTGGTCGGATGCGCCGCCGCCCTGGACCATGGGCACCTTGTACTTCTCGGATATGGCGGAGTCGGCAAGGGCGAAGTTGCTGGCGAACGGACCCAGCAAAAGGTTGACCTTGTCTTCGGTAACCAGTTGGGTGTACTGGCGCATGCTCAGGTTCACGTCGGATTGGTTGTCATAGAGTTTGAGCACCAATTTGTGCGACTGGCCCGCAATTTTCACGCCGCCGGCAGCGTTGATTTTATCAATCGCAAATTGGTAGGAGTCGCGGTAATACCGGCCCGTATTGGCAACCGGGCCTATCAATTGCACCGATGCGCCCAAAACGACATCCTGGGCTGCAGCTGCAAACACGGGCACACAAGTTATCAGGAGCAGGAACAGACGGGACAGGAAACCTGTATGGCTGGATGACATGATGTACTTCCCCCTGGTTGTATGTTGTATTAATCATTGCATGTTGCAATAATCATATTCTGATGTCAAACGCTGTACATGGAGGCGGAAGCATCGCACCCTCCTTGAATTATCCGATACTCTGGCAGTTGGAGGGGATACACCGGATGCGGTTTTGTCCGGGGTTGGTGACATCTCTGCTTGAACATGCACTTACGGGATTGATGACCTCAACTTACCTTCCCAAAGGCCAGTCAGCCGGGGTTCGAAAAACTCATCAATATTTAAGTTGCCGAAAATTGTGATGAGCCGCCCGGCACCACCGGGAGATCAAATCCGGATTTCCCCGCTAATTGCGAATCTCAAAAAGGAAAATATGAAAATCAACAGGATTGCCGTCATTCCGGGAGATGGAATCGGAAAGGAAGTCATGCCCGAGGGACTCCGTGTACTTGATGCGGTTTCTCGCAAGTTTGGTATCGCGTTCCAATGGGAAGAGTTCGACTGGAGCTGTGACTACTATGTCAGGCACGGCAAGATGATGCCCGATAACTGGAAAGAAACACTAGAAGCGAAAGAGGCCATTTTTTTCGGGGCGGTAGGCTGGCCCGCCACGGTTCCCGATCATGTATCGCTGTGGGGATCGCTGGTCAAGTTCAGGCAGGAGTTCGATCAATACGTCAACCTGCGTCCGGCCAGGATCATGCCCGGCATCAACTCCCCGCTGGCGAATCGAAACAAAATCGGGGACATCGATTTTTACATTGTCCGCGAAAATACCGAGGGCGAATATTCATCGATTGGCGGCCGAATGTTCCCCGGCACCGAGCGTGAATTCGTTGTGCAGCAAAGTGTATTCACCCGAAAGGGCGTCGACCGTGTCATGAAATACGCATTTGAACTGGCGGCGACCCGTAAAAAGAAGCATGTCACCTCGGCGACCAAATCAAACGGCATTTCAATTTCGATGCCTTACTGGGATGAGCGGTTTGCAGAGATGGCAGCGTCCTACCCGGATATCCGGTCTGATAAATATCACATTGATATATTGACCGCACACTTTGTGCAACATCCGGATTGGTTCGATGTCGTGGTGGCCTCGAATCTGTTTGGCGATATCCTCTCGGACCTGGGGCCGGCGTGTACGGGCACCATCGGTATCGCCCCGTCGGCAAACCTGAACCCGGAACGGGCATTTCCGTCACTGTTCGAACCGGTTCATGGTTCGGCACCTGACATATTCGGGAAGGGGGTCGCGAATCCGATTGGCCAGATATGGGCGGGTTCCATGATGCTTGAACACCTGGGCTATCGGGATGCTGCAGAGGCTGTCATTCGCGCCATCGAAACCGTACTCGCAGAGGGACCCCGCACGCCCGACATGGGCGGCAAG
>JAJZEQ010000233.1 GCA_021851345.1 Pseudomonadota bacterium | reverse complement strand
ATGAAGGTCACCAGACCCTGCTCGACGAACGGCAGAAAGGCATCCTGCTGCGACTTGTTGAATCTATGCACTTCGTCGACAAACAAAATAGTGTGGCGACCGTGCTGCTGCAACACCAGCTGGGCCTGCGCAATGGCCTCGCGGATGTCCTTGACGCCGGACAGTACGGCGGACAGCGGCACGAACTCCGCATCGAAGGCCGAGGCCATCAAACGAGCCAGTGTGGTCTTGCCGACTCCGGGCGGCCCCCACAGGATCATCGAATGCAGCTTGCCGGACTGGAACGCCATGTGCAGCGGTTTGCCCTCGCCCAGCAGATGCGGCTGGCCGATGACTTCGGCTATGTGTTTGGGGCGCAGCCGTTCCGCCAGGGGGGCGGCGGGTGGGGTGGTACTGAACAGGCTGCCAGTAGTCATAAAACCCTGCCGCTATTCACCCAGAACATCTGCACCCTTGGGTGACGTGAATTGAAACAGTTGCGCGGGCAATTTCGGATTGCGCTGCATCGCGGAAAAACGCAGCACGGTCTTGTGCCCGAACATATCGTTCAACTCCATCGCGACCAGTTCGGATTGCGCGTTGAATGCCATGAGTATCTTTTCGAAGCTGCTGTCCTGACCCTTGTTGGCGCGCCCCTTGGGTACGGCTTGCAGCCACTCGAGCCCCTCCCTGCTGCCGTCCTCGGTCAATTTGAATCCGCGCTCGATCTCATTGCTGCCGGAGAGCAAGGCGGCGGGACTGCTGCCCAGTGCCGCATCCAGCTTCCTCACCGTCACCTGGTTCAGGTCAGCGTCATACAACCAGAATTTTGTGCCATCCCCGACGATCAGTTGCTCGTAGGGCTTGCGGTAAGTCCAGCGAAATTTTCCCGGACGCACGAACTGCATCGTGCCGGAAGCAGACTGGATGCGCTTGCCGTCCTGGTCCAGAACTTCCTGGGTGAAATCCGCTTGGGCTGAATGCGTAGTGGCGATGAAGGTCTTGAGTTTTTCGATGGCGCCGGCGTGGGCGTAAATCGGCGCGGCGAACAGCATCAAAACTGCAAAAATATATTTCATCATTTTCCTGACATTGTTTGGGACCGGGACGCGGGGACAGGTGGCAGGATTAAAACGGACAGCGGGTTCGCCCGGAGCCCGATTTTCACTCATGTCTCACCGGCGCAAGCACTTCGCGATTGCCATTGCTTTGCATCGCCGACACGATTCCTGCCGCTTCCATTTGCTCGACCAGCCGCGCGGCGCGGTTATAGCCGATGCGCAGATGACGCTGCACCAGCGAGATCGAGGCGCGGCGATTTTTCAGCACGATTTCGACCGCCTGGTCATACAGCGGATCGGCTTCCGCATCCAGGCTCTCACCGGCGGATCCACCCTCTTCCGATGATTCTTCCAGCGAATTGAGCACGCCGTCGATGTACTGCGGTTCACCTTGCGCCTTGAGATATTCGGCGACACGGTGCACCTCCTGGTCGGACACGAAAGCGCCATGCACGCGCTGCGGATAACCGCTGCCGGGCGGCAGGTACAGCATGTCGCCCTGGCCGAGCAACGCTTCCGCCCCCATCTGATCCAGTATCGTGCGCGAATCGATCTTGCTGGACACCTGGAACGCCACGCGCGTCGGCACGTTGGCCTTGATCAGCCCGGTGATCACATCCACCGAGGGGCGCTGTGTAGCAAGTACCAGATGAATGCCGGAAGCTCGCGCCTTCTGCGCCAGACGAGCAATCAGCTCCTCGATCTTCTTGCCCACCACCATCATCAGGTCGGCAAGCTCGTCGATAAACACCACGATCAGCGGCAGTTCCTCAAGCGGCTCGGGATTGTCCGGCGTCAGCGTGAACGGGTTGGTCTCCGGTTTTCCGGCTTTCTCCGCATCGCGCAGCTTCTGGTTGTAACCGGCGATGTTGCGCACGCCGAGCGCGGACATCAGCCGGTAGCGCCGGTCCATTTCCTGCACGCACCAATTGAGTCCCGAAGCGGCCTGGCGCATGTCGGTGACCACCGGCGCCAGCAGGTGCGGGATGCCTTCGTACACCGACAGCTCCAGCATTTTCGGATCGATCAGCAGCAGCCTGACCTGTTGCGGCGTGGCCTTGTAGATCAGGCTCAGGATCATCGCGTTGATCGCCACGGACTTGCCGGAGCCGGTGGTGCCCGCCACCAGCACGTGCGGCATCCTGGCCAGATCGGCGACCACGGGTTTTCCGGAAATATCCTTGCCCATCGCAATGGTCAGCGCGGAATGCGTGTCGGCATACAGCTGCGAACTGAGTATCTCGGAAAGCAGCACCACCTGGCGTTTCGGGTTGGGCAATTCCAGCGCCATGTATGCCTTGCCGGGTATCGTTTCCACCAGGCGTATGCTCACCACCGACAATGCGCGCGCCAGGTCCTTCACCAGATTGGTGATCTGGCTGCCTTTCACGCCGACCGCGGGCTCGATCTCGTAGCGCGTGATCACCGGCCCGGGATAGGCCGCCACCACCTTCACTTCCACGCCAAAATCCTTCAGCTTGCGCTCGATCAGGCGCGAGGTGAATTCCAGCGTGTCGGCAGACACGACTTCGACATGCTGTGCCGCCTGATCCAGCAAATGCAATGGGGGCAACGGCGAATCCGGCATATCGGAAAATAGCGGAGCCTGCTTTTCCTCGGCGGCACGCGCTGACTTGGCGACTTCCAGCAGCGGCATTTCGATGTAGATAGGCTGGTGATCCTCGACGCGTTTCTTTTTCTCTTCTTCGACCACGGCGACACGCTCGTGCGTCGCCTGCATGCCGATACGCTTATCCTGGCGAGTCTGCCAGGCCAGGCGCGCGCGCAGATAAGCGGTTTCCAGCAGCTCGCCCAGGCGATCCACGAAGCGCAACCAGGACAATCCGCTGAACAGACTGAAGCCGGTCGCAATCAGGGCCAGCAACAGCAGGGTCGCGCCGGTGAATCCGAACACACGGGTCAGCGCTTTGCCCAGCTCCATGCCCAGCATTCCGCCATGCACCAGCGGAAGAGCGACCTTCATGCTGTGCAGGCGTATCGCCTCGAGCGCGCTGCTGGAAAGCAGCAGCACAATGAATCCGGCGATCGAAACCCACAGGGTGCGCTTGCTGAAAATACTGTCGGCACGCAAATTATGATATCCGGCCCATACGCGTTGCAGCATGAACAGCACCCACCACCAGGCGGAAAAACCAAACACATAGAACAGCAAATCGGAAAGATACGCGCCAAATGCGCCGCCGGGATTGCTGATGTGCATGCCGCCGACGCTGTGCGACCAGGCGGGGTCGGCGCGATCATAGCCATACAATGCGACCGTGAAATACAGCGCGCAGGCGACCAGCAGTATCCAGCGCGATTCGCGCAACAGGGAGAACAACCTGTTGGCCAGCAATTCGCCGCCTGCCTCAGCCATGGCATGCACCGATCAGGGACGCCCGCGCGGAGGCATGGCCGCGCAGATTCACTGCCGCCGCGTCCGGTTTAATGCGCGCCTCTTCATGAACCTGCAAGCGACCATCCGCCGACAATGTTTTCATCGCAATCCCCAAACTGGTTGACTTTAAATAGGTGCGGCTATGATACCGCAGCCGCTCAGCGCCCGCTTGCCAACAACTGCCGGATATCCTGGGCCAGCCAGTCCGGGGGCTCCCGTTCTCCGGCCAGCAGACGCATCCTGCCCTGCGTATCGATCACATAACTGAACGTCGAATGGTCGAGCGTATAACCGTTTTTAGCCGGGTGCTTGCGATACTCCACCAGGAAGTTTTTCGCCACGTCCGCCGTCTCCCCCGCATCGCCATACAAACCCAGAAATGCGGGATCAAAAGCCGGCACGAATTTCGCCAGGATTTCGCGCGTGTCGCGTTCCGGATCGAGCGTGACGAACAATACCTGAACCCGGTCGGCGTCTTTCCCCAGCAGGCGCAGTGTCTGGGCCAGATCGGCCAGCTTGGTGGGGCACACGTCCGGGCAATGGGTATAGCCGAAAAACAGCACCACCACCTTGCCCTTGAAATCACCCAGGCTGCGCGGCTTGCCGTTATGATCGGTCAGATGGAAATCGGCCTGCGTGTAACTGCCGGTCACGTCGCTCGCGTGAAAATGACTGGAAGGAACAGCCTTTTCGCAGCCGGCCAGCAAAACGACCAGCAGCAAAAAAAATAATCGGCGCAGCATATGGGCATGACTCATCGGTCTTTTACTCCAACTTTGAAAATTACATAAATTTCATAATCAGGCGCAAGTATCTACACTTGCCCCAGGAGTTCCAAATGGAGCTGCCTGGCTGCAACACGCGCATCCGCCTCGGGAAAATAGGGTACCGTGCCCAGCAACGGCGCTGCGATCCGCTGCTGCAGCGCGGCAATATTTTGTTCAATCATCGCCATTTCGGGGTCAATAATGTTGGCCACCCAGCCAGCCAGCGTCAAGCCGCGCTGTTCGATCGCTTCCACGGTCAGCAGCGCATGGTTCAGACAACCCAGGCGCATCCCCACCACCAGGATCACCGGCAGGCCCAGTTCTTCTACCAAATCGGCACTGTCCTGCTGCGCATTGAGCGGCACCAGCAAGCCGCCCGCACCTTCAACAATCACCACGTCTGCCTGCGCGGCCAGTTCGTGATAGGACGCCGCAATGCGTGAAAACTGCATAATGACGCCGGCACGTTGCGCTGCAAGATGCGGCGCAATCGCCGGCACAAAACAATAGGGGTTGATTTGCCCGTAGCCCACCGCCACATTGCCTGCGGCTCGCAATTGCAGCACATCTTCGTTCTGCCCGTCGTCATCGCAACCTGCCGCTACCGGTTTCATCCCGGTCACGCGCTTGCCCTGTGCGGCAAAGCCATGCAGCAGCGCGCAGCTGATCAGCGTCTTGCCTACACCCGTATCCGTCCCGGTAACGAAATAACTCATTTCAATTTGAAGGAAGTCCTGATGATCGCCGCACCGTCGGGCGTGGTGCGCGGCTGCGGCTTCCACGCATGGCCGTATACCACCTCAAAGGTCGCGGGCAATTTGCCATTCTTGCGCAGGCGTTCGTAATTTTCGACCAGGCGCGCCCAGGTGTTTTTTCCCATCAAGCCGCGGCTCCTTCCCACGGTGGCATTGCGGGCGCCTATCGACTTGAGATCCTGCAGTACGCCGCGCACATCGTCGTATGTCAGCGTGATGTATTCCATGTCTATCACAGGATCGGCAAACCCCGCCTGCACCAGCATGTCCCCGATGTCGTGCATGTCGGCGAACCTGTTGAGATGGTTGTGCCGGTCCACGCCGTTGAACGCCAGCCTTAATTCCTTCAGCGTATCCGGTCCGAAAGTGCTGAACATCAACAGCCCTTCTGTTTTCAGGACGCGATGCATTTCAATAAATGTCGCCGGCAAATCATTGCACCATTGCATCGCCAGATTGGACCAGACCATTCCCAGGCTGCCGGGTGCCAGCGGCAAAGCTTCCATATCCGCGCAAAGCGGGGTCAGTTTTGCGCCTCCGAACAGTTTTTGCCACCAGCCTGAGCGCCCCTGCGCGGTTTGCAACATG
>JAJZEQ010000117.1 GCA_021851345.1 Pseudomonadota bacterium | reverse complement strand
CCAGGCTTTTTCCGGTGGCGTTGTGCAGGATGTTGGCGGCCTCGGTCATCTCGACCATGAAGGTGGAGCGTCCGCTGGCAAGGTCGTCCGACGCGCCGATGCGCGTGAAGATCTGGTCGATCTCGCCGAGCACGGCTTCCTGTGCCGGGACGAAGCAGCCGACATGCGCGAGCAGCGCGATCAACGCGACCTGGCGCATGTAGGTGGACTTGCCGCCCATGTTCGGGCCGGTGATCAGCAGCATGCGGCGCGCGTCGCCCAGCGCGGTGTCGTTCGGAGTGAATTGCCCGGACTGGTTTTTTAGCTGGGCCTCCACCACCGGATGGCGGCCTTGCGTGATGGAGATTCGCGCATCGCCGGAAAATTGCGGCGCGCTGAGATTCAGCGTGGCGGCGCGCTCGGCAAAGGTTGCGAGCACATCCAGTTCGGCGATCGCGGCGGCGATGCGCTGCAGTTGCGGGATGAACGGCGCGAGCCGGTCCAGCAGTTGTTCGTAAAGAAAACGTTCGCGCGCAAGCGCGCGCTCGTTGGCGGACAGCGCCTTGTCCTCGAAGGCCTTCAGTTCCGGCGTGATGTAGCGCTCGGCGTTCTTCAGCGTCTGGCGGCGGCGGTAGTCATCCGGCACGTTGGCAGACTGCGCGTGCGTCACCTCGATGTAGAAACCATGCACTCGGTTGTATTCCACTTTCAGGGTGGCGATGCCGCTGCGCGCGCGTTCGCGGCTTTCAAGCGCCAGCAGGAAATCGCCGCAATTGGTCTGGATGCCGCGCAGTTCGTCGAGTTCGGCGTCGTGGCCGTCGGCGATCACTCCGCCTTCCCTCAAGACCGAGGAAGGCTCGGCGCGCAGGGAATCTTTCAGGATAGAGACCAGCTGTGCATCGGCTTGCAGTGCATCGGTCAGTGTATTCACCAGCGGCGAACCGCAGGCAGACAGCGTGGCGTGCAGTTGCGGCAGTTGCGCGAGCGTATCGCGCAAACCGGACAGGTCGCGCGGACGCGCGCTGCGCAATGCGATGCGCGCGGTGATGCGCTCCAGGTCCACGCAGGGTTTGAGTCGCTCATGCACCTTGAGGTGGAGCTCGCCGAGATTATTTACTGCATCCAGCCTCGCACCCAGAACCGTGCGGTCGCGCAGCGGATGGTGCAGCCAGTTGGCGAGCAAACGGCTGCCCATGTTGGTGGCGCAGGTGTCCAGCAGCGACAGCAGCGTGGGGGCGGGCTCCCCGCGCAGCGTCTGGGTGATTTCCAGGTTGCGCCTGGTCGCGGCATCCATGCGCACGTACTGGTCGGCGCTATAAACCTGAATGCCGCGGACGTGGGCGATGCTTTGCCCTTGCGTGAGCCTGGCATAACCGAGCAGCGCACCGGCGGCCTCCAATCCCACGCTGAAGTCGTCGCAGCCGAAACCGGCGAGATCGAGCGTGGCGAACTGTTGGCACAGCGCGCGACGCGCAGTCTCCAGTTCGAAGTGCCAGTCGGGCAATGATTTTTTAGGCGCATTATTTTGTGGCGCTGCGGCATTTTCCGCATGCAGGATTTCCGACGGCTGCAAGCGTTCCAGTTCGGCGAACAGATTTTCAGCGGCAGTCTCGCTGACAAAAAATTGTCCCGAGGCCAGGTTCAGCCAGGCCAGACCCAGCTTGTCATCCCGCTGATGCACTGCCAGCAGCAGGCTGTCGCGCTTCTCTTCGAGCAATGCCGAATCGGTCAGTGTTCCGGGCGTGACGATGCGAACCACCTTGCGTTCCACCGGGCCCTTGCTGGCGGCGGGGTCACCGATTTGCTCGCAGATCGCCACCGACTCGCCCAGCTTGACCAGCCGCGCCAGGTATTGCTCGGCGGCGTGGTAAGGCACGCCTGCCATCTTGATCGGCGTTCCATTGGATGCGCCGCGCTGGGTCAGCGTGATGTCCAGCAATTTGGCCGCGCGCACCGCGTCGTCGTGGAACAGCTCGTAAAAATCCCCCATGCGATAGAACAGCAGCATGTCGGGATGCTCGGCCTTGATGCGCAGGTATTGCTGCATCATGGGAGTTTGTTTCTCGATATTCAGGAGCAATACATTCCCGTTTCTATTTTGCATCTTGCTATTTGTTTGATAGTGTCTATTTGTTCCGCTGCGTCAGGTGATTTAGTGCAGGACGCGTATATTACTATTGATACTTCCATAATTCACGACACCCTTGTCGTCATTGCGAACGAAGTGAAGCAATCCAGCAAGACCGGGATGCATTTTCTAAACCATCTGGATTGCCGCGTCGGCTAAGCCTCCTTGCAATGACAGGTGTTTGTGCCATCGCTCGCAGCTAAAGCCTTGTTGCAATGACGAGGCATTCCGGATTCCCCAAATTCGCGGGAATGACGTGCCAGTTTTTTAATTTCCCCTTACCGCATTCAGGAAGATGTGCCACTGTCATCAAATATGGAAACCTCAGTAGAATACCCGATGATCATCTTGAACGGCTCTGGACATCAGGATAATGATTGAATCAGGGCGATTTCGCTTGCGCTAACCTGGTATTTGTGGAAAAGTTTGACCCGGTATTGCCGGGCATCGTCCGGTGGTTCCGCGATAGTGGGGGCGTGGGTTTGTTTTGGTTGCGCCTTTAGTAGTTGGCCTCAATCATACGGAGGCACCGTGTCTTTCGCAAAGCCTGTTTCAGGGTTTCTGTTCTCAAAGTACATCCCCAACGTAGTCAGCGTACCAGCTCGCCCATGCTGAAAAGCCTCTTAATGGCTGCTCGTCACCTAAGATTGGGAGCTGTAGAACGCTTTCCGTATATCATCCTGAGCAAGTTGGGAAGCATGCACCCGTATCTGTTGGCAATTGCGTTAATGGTGCTGGCGTTATGGATACGCCTGCTAATCGACCCCATTGATTCTGGGTTGCCATACCTGACTTTTTTCCCGGCTGTTGCTATAGCAGCCATTGCCGGGGGTTACAGGGCCGGTTTGCTGGCAATGATAATCGGTGTCGGATTTGGCACTTACATCTTTACTCCGCCCTATTTCTCATTTTCATTGGAATCCTTTCGGCTCAGCCTTTGGCCAAACCTGGTATTTATGGTGGACGGAATCATTGTGTCTTTTGCAATAGAAACCATGCACCGTTATCGTAAACAATATGAAATCAAGTTTGAGGCAGCCCGTGAATCCGAAGAGCGGGTCCTTAAACTAAATCAGGATTTAATCCGGCAAATCGCCGAGCGCAACAAGTTCGAGGCGAGACTGGGTGAAAGCGAAGAGCGCCTGAGGTTGGCGCTGTCTGGTGCCGGTGAGGGGATATGGGATGTGGAACCGCCCACGGGACGGGTAACTTTCGACTCTCAATGGGGGAGGATAATTGGATATAGCGCCGAGAAAGATAAGCCGCATTACTTAGAGGACTGGGCAGCGTTAATACATCCCGAGGACAAGGAATATGTACTCAAGGCAATGAATGATCACATAGAGGGCCGGATACCCGAATACCAGGCCGAATACCGCATTCGCTCGCATTCAGGTGCATGGAAATGGGTCTCCGGGCATGGCAGGGCTGTGCAACGCGACGTCGATGGAAAGGCGCTGCGCATAGTCGGTGTTACCCATGACATCACCTTGAAGAAGCAGGCGGAAGATGAAATGTGGAAACTTGCGCATTTCGATTCCTTGACCGGATTGCCCAATCGTGCCTTGTTTTATGATCGTCTGAGCCAATCAGCTGCGACTGCCAGACGCCATCGCAAAAAACTTGCGCTTTTGTTTCTTGATCTGGATGGTTTCAAGCAAATTAACGATAAGTTTGGGCATAACACCGGAGATGCCTTGTTGGCAGCAGTGGCAGAGAAGCTGCTTCAGCACATCCGCGGCGAGGATACCGTGGCACGCGCTGGCGGCGATGAATTTCTTTTCATTCTCAACAATATTTCCAATGCCGGGGATGCGGCCATCGTTGCCGATAAAATCATTTCTTCACTGGCCGAGCCATTCGTTATCAATAAAAACACCTGCGAAATCGGCGGCAGTATCGGCATATCCATCTTTCCTGATGATGGCGACGACATGGAGACTCTCGTCAAGCAAGCCGATAATGCCATGTACAAGGCCAAGGCTTGCGGAAAAAACAATTTTCAGTTCTTTAAAACTCCATAGCCCGTCAGTCATACCAACTGTTGATGCGGGGTGTCACGTCAGGTCGGCACCTGACGCAGCTTATGAAGAGTGAGTCGACCCGATTTCCTGGACACCTTCCAGGCTTTCGAAATGCCGTTCCTCAAACTCAACGGGAGACTCGCGGTTATTGTGCTATATTTTTGCAGGACTCTGGGGAGATCATCAAGGCTTGCTTGCTGTGCAAAACAAGGTTTGACCGGGCTGGTTTGATGCGTGTGCAGGAGGGCCGCTGAACCGTGCTCGTCAAACAACGCCCCCAAGTATTATTCCTGATTCTGCTCGCATTCGTCTTCGCCGCCGAGTTGGGCATCATGTATTTGCTCGCCATTGTCCAGATCAAACCAGTGATTGACTGGACGGAGGCCTTTGTCGATGCGACCCTGCTGACTTCGCTGTGCGTCCCGTTTTTCTGGTTCTTCTTCATGAAGCCGCTGGAAAACGCGTTAAATCTGGAGAGTATCAAGGCACACAAGATCCTCGAGATGGCGGCACAAGGGATTATCAGCATCGATACCCGGGGCAATATCCAGTCTTTCAATCTCGCCGCGCAGAAAATATTCGGTTACAGCGAGGCCGAAGTACTCGGCAGGAATGTCTCGTTACTGATGCCGCCACCGTACCGGGATCAACACGATGGACATATAGCACGCTATCTGCAGACCGGGCAGGCGCATGTGATCGGAAAAACCCAGGAACTTCATGGGCGGCGCAAGAATGGCATGCCGTTTCCGATGGAAATTTCGGTAACCGAAATCAAGTCCGGCGGCGTGCATATTTTTACCGCCATGTTGCGCGATATCAGCGAGCAAAAGCTTGTGCTGCAACGCATCGAGCAATTGGCACACTACGACGCGCTGACCCATTTGCCGAACCGGGCCCTGTTTTACGACCGGCTCGGGCAAGCCATCATCGCGGCGAAGCGCAGCAAGCAAAGTCTTGCGCTGCTGTTTATCGATCTGGATGGCTTCAAGCAAGTCAACGATATGCATGGCCATCATGTCGGCGATTTGCTGCTGGTGCAGGTGGCCGAGCGTCTGCGTCTGTGCGTTCGTGAAAGCGATACCCTGGCACGCCTGGGCGGGGATGAGTTCACGATGATTCTGAATGACACCCACGGGCGCGAAGCCGTGGCGATGATCGCCAACAAGGTAGTCGAATCAATAGCCCAACCCTTCGCTGTGGATGGTCGCCGGGTGCATATCGGCGCGAGTATCGGGATAGCGCGCTATCCCGATGATGCGCCGTCCAAGGGTACTCTGCTGATTGTGGCGGACAAGGCCATGTATGCCGCCAAGGCAGCGGGCAAGGGCACATACCGGTTCGGCATTCCCGGCGATGCGACTTCGGCATACCAGGTGCTGAATCGCGACGTTTAGCCTGCCGCGCTACTTGCCCTT
>JAJZEQ010000254.1 GCA_021851345.1 Pseudomonadota bacterium | reverse complement strand
GTTCGACACGGTGCGTGCGGTGGGCATGGAGCTGTGCCCGCAGCTCGGCATCAGCATCCCGGTCGGCAAGGATTCGATGTCGATGAAAACGGTGTGGCAGGACGGGGGAGAAAGCAAGTCCGTCACCGCGCCGCTGTCGCTGATCGTCACCGCGTTCGCGCACTGTCCCGATGCGCGCGAAACACTGACGCCGCAACTGGCGCCGTTCCTGGACACCACGCTGCTGCTGATCGATCTCGGCCAGGGCAAGAATCGCATGGGCGGCTCGGCACTGGCGCAGGTATACAAGCAGGTCGGCGATGTCGCGCCGGATGTCGACGACGCGCTGCTGCTCAAGTCGTTCTTCGAGCTGATACAGAGACTGAACGTCGAGGGCAAGCTGTTCAGCTACCACGACCGCTCCGACGGCGGCGTGTTCGTCACGCTGTGCGAAATGGCTTTCGCCGGGCATGTCGGCCTGAATATCAGCCTGGGCGAGTCTTGCGGCGATACATTGCGCGCGCTGTTCAACGAGGAACTCGGCGCGGTGATACAGGTGCGCAACCGCGATGTCGAGCACGTGCTGGAACTGGCGCGCGACGCGGGCCTGAAGAGCGTGCAGAAGATCGCCACATTGAACCGGACCGGCATGATAGCGATCATGCGCGACGGTGAAACCTTGTTTGCGGACAGCGGCGTCAACCTGCAACGCATCTGGTCGGAGACCAGCTACCAGATGCAGAAGCTGCGCGACAATCCGGATTGTGCCCGGCAGGAATTCGACAGGCTGCTGGATGCCGCCGATCCCGGGCTGCACGTCAAGCTGGGTTTTGACCTGAACGGGAAGACCCCGCCGGCACTGCTGCGCACCCGTCCGAAGATCGCGATCCTGCGCGAGCAGGGCGTCAACGGCCAGGCAGAGATGGCGGCGGCGTTCGACCGCGCCGGGTTCGCCGCGGTGGATGTGCACATGAGCGACATCATCAGCGGACGCGTGTCATTGCGCGACTTCAAGGGGGTCGCGGCGTGCGGCGGGTTCTCCTACGGCGATGTGCTCGGGGCCGGCGAGGGCTGGGCCAAATCCATCCTGTTCAACGCCAGGGCGCGCGACGAGTTTGAGGCGTTCTTCAGGCGCAGGGACACCTTCGCGCTGGGCGTGTGCAACGGCTGCCAGATGATGAGCAAGCTGCACGAGATCATTCCGGGCGCGGAGAACTGGGCGCATTTCGCGCGCAACCGCTCAGAGCAATTCGAGGCGCGTTTCGTGATGGTCGAGGTGCAGCCCTCGGCGTCTATCCTGTTCGACGGCATGGCCGGCAGCCGCATGCCCATCGTGGTTTCGCACGGCGAAGGCTATGCCGATTTCGGCAACGACAAACGCCTCAAGGCGGCGCAGAAACTGGTCACGCTGCGCTACGTGGACAACCGCGGCGATGCGACCGAAACCTATCCGCTGAATCCGAACGGCTCGCCGCAGGGCATCACCGGCCTGACCACGCCGAACGGGCGCTTCACGATCATGATGCCGCATCCGGAACGGGTGTTCCGCGCGGTGCAGAATTCCTGGCATCCGTACGGCTGGCAGGAGAACGGCGCGTGGCTGAAGATGTTTCAGAATGCAAGGAAGTGGGTGGGCCAGGCTTGACCTTGAGTACATAGGGCGACTAGCATGTGCTTCAACACCGCCGCACGTCCTGCTTTTTGGGATTGCTGCATTGAAATTCGGGTGAAATTATTTTGCGATCCCAACCCCAACCGTTTATCAAAGGACAATGAACAATGAAGAAAATAATTTTCGCGGCAGCCTTCTCCGCGCTCACCCTGCCTGCATACGCGGACGTCACGATCAATGGCAAGGTCTCCACGCTGGGACTGGGCATGGAAGTGGCCTTCCCGATGGCGCAATCAATCGATGGGCGCATCGGGCTGAATAGCTTCAAGTACAACCTCAACAAAACGTCAACATCGAACGGGCTTAGCACAGACTATAACGGTGACTTGAACCTGAGCAGCCTGGAAGCACTGGCCGATTGGCACCCCTTCGCCGGCAGCTTCCGCATGAGCGGCGGCCTCATCTACAACAACAACAGTTTGAATATGACTGCACGGCCTACAGCCGGCAGTGTCAATATTGGCGGACAGACTTATACCGGTGTCACCTCCGGGCAATCTGTAAATGCCGCGATCGAATTCAAGAAAGTGGCTCCCTACCTGGGGATAGGCTGGGGAAGAACCCCGAAAAACACCGGCCTGTCGTTCACCAGCGATATCGGCATCATGTATCAGGGCTCGCCCAAGGCAAACGTCACGACCAACATTCCTGGCGTGACTAGCGCTGACATCAGCCAGGCCAGCAGCGACTTGAACAGTTCGATGAGCAGTTACAAATTCTACCCGGTCATTTCCATAGGCGTCGGCTATACGTTCTGATTGCCGGTACAGTTGTTACGGTGAACGGCGGATACAACTCAACCACTGGCCGGCGTTTCTGCCTGCCGTCCAGTGCCTGCCTTCTACCGCCCGGCCCTGACATCTCTGCCAATTAAGCGTGTGCCGAATGTCGCGTTCGGCGATTCCACGCCGGCTTGCGTTCTGTCGTGCTTCTGGTGCTCCACGGGTGGACAGTCGCTGATTGTGTGCTTGCCTTGCCAATCTATGTGCATCCCGGATTTACAGATGGGCTCATTGCATTGGAATCTTTTGCGTGTGGTCGGGATGCGGCGAGGAAGTTGAGAGTTGAGGTGCGTTTTTAGAATGCGCCGGCACGAAAAAAAGGGGATGCCAGCGGCATCCCCTTTTTGCGGCGAATGCGCTTCCGATTACTCGATCTTTGCGGTGCTGCGCAAGTCGGCAATCATCTTCTGGATCGATTCCTGTTGCAGGCGTTGCAGTATCTGCGGTTTGACCTGTTCCAATGAAGGGATTTTCAGGGGACGTATGTCGTCCATTTTGATGATATGCCAGCCGAATTGGGTTTTAACCGGTTCTTTGGTGTAAGCGCCCTTTTTCAGGGTGAGCATGGCTTCGGCAAACGGCGGAACGAAATTGCTCGGAACCGCCCAGTCCAGTGCGCCGCCGTGTTGTGCAGAGCCGGCGTCCTTGGATTTTTCCTTGGCGATTTTTTCGAAATTGCCCTTGTGGCCAAGCTGCTTGATGATAGCCTTGGCTTCGTCTTCCGATCCCACCAGGATATGGCTCACCTTGTATTCCTTGTCGCCAAGATTGGCCTTCAGCTTGTCATATTCCTGCTTGATCTGATCATCAGTGATCGGGTGATTTTTGACATAGTTCTGAACATACGCGTTGGCCAGGATGGAGTCCTTGGCGAGTTCGGTTTGTTCTATGACGTCAGGGGTCTTGTCCAGCCCGTCCTTCTTTGCGGCCTGCAGCAGCACTTCGAGACTGATCATGTCTTCACGGATCGCCTTGCGCAGTTCCGGTGTGTCGGCCTGGCCCTGTGCAGTGGCGGTTTTGACGCGCGCTTCGACACGGCTTTGAGGAAGCGAGACCCCGTTAACCATGGCGGCTGATTTGTCCTCGGCATAAGCCGTGTTGATCATGAGTAGGCTGAGTAATGTCAGCGCTGCAAATTTTCCAGTTTTTAACATTGCGGTTCCTCTAAAAAATTATCAAAGTGTGGCTGAAGTGTGGCTATCCTAAAGTTCATCCGGCGCAAGCGCCTGTATGGTCAGAGCGTGGATTTCGCGCTTCATTAATTCCCCCATGGCGTAATATATCATACGATGGCGCGCAACCGTATTTTTGCCGGCAAACTGGGCTGAAACGATGCGCACCACATAATGCCCGCCACCATCGCGGGCGCCGGCATGCCCGGCGTGCTTGTGGCTTTCGTCGACGATTTCCAGTTGCACCGGCTCAAACACTGCTAGCCGTGCGCTCATTTTGGTTTCGCATTCACTCATTGCGGGAAAGTCTTCCTGAACGGCTGAACCCGCACTTCCGCGTATACCCCGGCAGCCACGTAAGGGTCGGCGTTCGCCCATTCCCGGGCGGATGCCAAAGAGCCGAATTCGGCCACGATCAGGCTGCCGCTAAATCCGGCCGCGCCCGGATCAAGCGCGTCCACCGCGGGGAAAGGCCCCGCCAACAGCAGCCGCCCCTCGTTTTGCAGGGTTTGCAGGCGCGCAACATGCGCCGGGCGGGCGGCAACACGCTTGTCCAGACTGCCCGGCACATCCTGCCCTATGATCGCGTACCACATCTATGCATCCCCCATCAGTTGTCTTCCTTTTTTTCGTCCATATATTTCGACAGCCACACGCCCTGGGCAAGGATGAATACCAGCATCAAGGCGGTGAAGCCGAACAGCTTGAAATCCACCCATACATCGGTGGAGTAGTGAAATGCCACATACAGGTTGATAAACCCGAGGATTGCAAAAAACACGCTCCAGCTCAGGTTGAAGCGCTTCCATATATGCAGCGGCAGGGCGATCTTTTCCTGGAGTATATTGCGCATCAGGTTTTTGTGGAACAGCAGATCCGAGAGCAGCAATGTCACGGAAAACGCCCAATACAGCACGGTAGGTTTCCATTTGATGAAATTTTCGTCATGCAATATCAGCGTGGCGCCGCCGAACACCACGATGATGGCAAAGCTTACCCACAGCATCTTGTCGACCTTGCCATGACGGTATTTTGTCCAGACGATTTGCAGGATTGTGGCGCCGATAGCCGCCCCTGTGGCGACATAGATGCCCGCGAACTTGAAGGCGATGAAGAACAGCAGGATGGGGAACAGATCGAATAGTATTTTCATAACGATGCGGGTGCAGTGTTAATTTTTATCCAGCGCAAGTGCGACCGAGTTGATGCAAAAGCGCAATCCGGATGGTTGCGGCCCGTCGGGGAATATATGTCCAAGATGCGCCCCGCATTGTTTGCAGCATACTTCAACTCGTGTCATGCCGTGGCTGGTATCTGTCCGCGATATGACGTTTTCGGAATTGTGCGCCTGCCAGAAACTTGGCCATCCGCTGCCGGAATCGAATTTGCTGGCAGAATCGAACAAGGCGTTGCCGCAACAGGCGCAGCGATAAATCCCGGCATCATGGCAATCCCAATAGCTTCCGGTGAACGGGGGTTCGGTGCCGCACTGGCGGCACACCTGATATTGCTCGGGAGTGAGTTCATCGCGCCATTCGGCATCAGATTTTTCGATCGGCTTAACCATGATTCCCTACAGTACTTCACCCGCGTGGTCCGCCAGCCGCGAGCGTTCGCCACGCATCAGCGTGACGTGCCCGCCGTGCGGCCAGCCTTTGAACCTGTCCACCACGTAGGTCAGGCCGGAACTGCCTTCGGTGAGATAAGGCGTATCGATTTGGGCGATGTTGCCCATGCACACCACTTTGGTGCCGGGGCCGGCCCTTGTGACCAGTGTCTTCATTTGTTTGGGTGTGAGATTTTGCGCCTCGTCTATGATCACATACTTGTTGAGAAAGGTGCGTCCGCGCATGAAATTGAGCGATTTTACCTTGATTCTCGAGCGTATCAAATCGCGCGTTGCGGCACGCCCCCAATCACCGCCTTCGTCGTCGGATTTGTTCAGCACGTCAAGATTGT
>JAJZEQ010000208.1 GCA_021851345.1 Pseudomonadota bacterium | reverse complement strand
ACAAATGACACAAACCGCCGCGTGCAATCGTTTTCATCGGGTCGAAGCCCGTCTCGCCCGCTGGTTGCTGATGACGCGCGACCGCGTGCAGTCGAATCAATTTCATCTGACGCAGGATATCCTCAGCAATATGCTGGGAGTGCGGCGGGTCGGAATTACCAAGGCCGCCGGAGATTTGCGCCAGCGCAAGCTGATCAGTTACAACCGTGGCGAAATCAGCATCCTGGACGGGGATGGGCTTGAAACCGCCGCTTGCCAGTGTTACCAGATCGTCAAAGGCATGCACGATGTCGCGCGTACCTAGCGGACTCACCTTCAAGTATTGTTCGCAGGCTTCTTTTTCCAAAAGAAAACCCGGCATGGGATTGCCATTGCCGAGTAAAGTACTCCGGGTGTTCGTTTAGGAGTGAGGGGTGAACACCCGATTTGCATCCTCCTCCACTGTCCCGACAAGTTCTGTTCGGTAACGCACATACTTAATCATCCTATCTGTAGAAGTATAATAGACTGGCGTTAGTGGCATTAACCAACCACTTGGAAGCCGTCTTCTGGTTGCTTAGAGGGATAGCTAGTCGTTCCACCAGTAGCAGCATCAGAGAACACAGGGTTCTCAGAGGAAAAACAATTGGTTGCTGTAAATATTGATTCCACCCATCAGGTGAACCGGAAAATTAGCTGGAACCCGCTTTATCTCTGTGGCCTCTGCGATCTCTGTAGTTTGAATTGTGCTTTTTGGGTTAATTGTGATTTTGATGTGATCGGTTGTACGCGCTGGAGACATTTCAATGAGCATAGCTAAAACCGTGGGCCATGCTCCAAAGCAAAATCATCTTCTGGCAGCGCTGCCTGCGGAAATATTCGAGCGGCTCTCGCCCCACCTTGAATTGATCCAGATGCCGCTCGGCAAAGTACTCTATGAGTCCGGCGGCCAATTGCAACACGCTTATTTTCCGACGACCGCGATCGTGTCCCTGCATTACATCATGGAGAATGGCGCATCAGCCGAGGTCGCTGGCGTGGGCAATGAGGGCGTGCTCGGAGTTTCACTTTTCATGGGCGGGAACACCACGCCCAGCCGGGCCACCGTGCAGACTGGAGGCTGGGGTTACCGCCTGAAAGCACGCGCGATGCTGGAAGAATTCGACCGCGCCGGACCATTGATGCGTTTGATGCTGCGTTATACCCAGGCATTAATGACACAGATGTCCCAGACTGCGGTCTGCAATCGGCATCATTCGGTGGAGCAGCAACTGTGCCGCTGGCTGTTATTAACCCTGGATCGGCTGGCCTCGAACGAATTGACCATGACACAGGAGCTGATCGCCGGAATGCTGGGAGTTCGCCGTGAAGGCATCACCGAGGCAGCCGGACATTTGCAGCAAGCGGGGATCATTAGTTACCGCCGCGGCCACATCTCGGTACTTGATCGCTCGGGACTGGAAGCACGCACTTGTGAATGCTACAACGTGGTCAGGAAAGAATTTCATCGTTTGCTGAGTGATTTCCAGAATGGCACAGGTTTTTAGCAGCCTTATGTGTGCCGGGGCACAGATGGCCTCAACAGCGAATGACAGGATAGCCATGAATCCGGGGGGAGATTGTTTGCGTAAGGAATATTATTATGTGTGGCAAAACCGGAATGACAGGCAAATCAAGCAACGATATCAGCAAAAAAAAAGCGCTACTCATATGGAGATGATGCCATATCAGGCAACCATCCGGCCGGGTTTGCTGCGATCTTGCGACCCCGGGAACCAGGATCGATTTACGCTATTTTGCGCTTTGCATTGGGCTCGGCCATGATCGGAAAACACTGCCACTCATCCAGACTCAGCGACGACGATAGCGCTGCGGCAGGCCATGTCGAGGTTTTGTGCCAGGAGGCCCTGCTTGAAACCGGAGCCCTGCAGAGTGCAATTTTCAACAGCGCGAACTTTTCGAGCATCGCGACCGACGCCAAGGGCGTGATCCAGATATTCAATGTCGGCGCCGAGCGGATGCTGGGCTACACCGCCGCAGACGTGCTGAACAAGATCACCCCGGCCGACATTTCCGACCCGCAGGAAGTGATCGCGCGCGCCAAGGAATTGAGCGCAGAGCTCGGCACCCGGATCACGCCGGGCTTCGAAGCGCTGGTATTCAAGGCCTCGCGCGGCATCGAGGACATCTACGAGCTGACCTACATCCGCAAGGACGGCAGCCGCTTCCCCGCGGTGGTGTCGGTCACCGCGCTGCGCGATGCGCAAAACGCCATCATCGGCTATTTGCTGATCGGCACCGACAACACTGCCCGCAAGCAGGTCGAGGCAGAGCGGCAGCGTTTGCTCGAGATTCAGGAAGAGACACATAAACAACTGCAGCGGACCAACCTCACCCTGCAAATCAGCGAGGAAAAGCTGGCCGTTACGCTCAACTCCATCGGCGACGCCGTGATTGCCACCGATGCCGAGGCGCGCGTGACACTGCTGAACCCCCTTGCCCAGAAGCTCACCGGCTGGACCCAGGC
Source organism: Pseudomonadota bacterium (assembly GCA_021851345.1). Taxonomy (GTDB): domain Bacteria; phylum Pseudomonadota; class Gammaproteobacteria; order Burkholderiales; family Gallionellaceae; genus Gallionella. The sequence continues at coordinate 3,062 of JAJZEQ010000208.1, read as the reverse complement.
GGAAGCCGCCGGTCGCCCGGTGGGCGAGATCTTCCGCATCATAAACAAGGAAACCCGGCTGCATTCCGCAATCCCGGTATTGGCAACCCTGGCGCATGGCACGGTACAGGGCCTGGCCAACCATACCGTGCTGATTGCACGCGATGGCGGCGAGTGCGATATCGCCGACAGTTGCGCACCGATACGCGACCGCGACGGTGTAGTGATCGGCGCCGTGCTGGTGTTCCGCGATGTCGGGAGCGAATATTCAACGCAGCAGGCATTGCGCGACAGTGTCGCGCTGGTCCAGACAATACTGGATACCGTGGTGGACGGCATCATCACGCTGCACGCCAATGGCGGCTCCATCGAGACCGTCAATCCGGCCGCCGAGCGGATGTTTGGCTATGCCGCCGAAGAAATCATCGGGCAATGCATCAGTCTGCTGATACCGGAGCTTGTCGGGGACCAGCACAATATTTCTTTGGATTATTACAGTGCAAGCATTGAGGCGCGTGCGATGGGTCTCGGCCGTGAGGTGACAGGCCGGCGCAAGGATGGCAGCATTTTCCCGATGGAGATGGCATTGAGCGAAATGTGGCTGAGTGGCCAGCGATATTTCACCGGCACTTTGCGCGATATCACCACGCGCAAGCGGGTGCTGGCAGAACGGGATCTGCTGGATCAGGCGCTGCGGAATCAGAACACCGAGCTCGAGAATGCCAGGCTGGCAGCGGAAAAAGCCAACCTTGCGAAATCGATTTTCCTGTCCAGAATGAGTCATGAGCTGCGCACCCCGCTCAATGCCATCCTGGGCTTCTCCCAGCTGCTGGAGACGGGAATGCCGGCGCCGACGGCCACCCAGATTGTCAGGCTGCGCCAGATTGTCAAGGCGGGATGGTATCTGCTGGAATTGATCAATGAGATTCTTGATCTTGCGGTGATCGAGTCCGGCAAACTGTCACTGTCGCGCGAGCCGGTATCGGTGCTGGATGTCATGCATGAATGCCGGGCCATGGTGGAACCGCAGGCGCAAAAACACGACATCAGTTTGAATTTCCTGCCGTTCGATCACACCTGGTTTGCCAATGCCGACCGAACCCGGGTAAAGCAGGTTTTGATCAACCTGCTTTCCAATGCGATCAAATACAACCGCGAACACGGCAATGTCGAGGTCAAATGCACGGCAAGCGCGAATCGCATACGCATCACCATAAAGGACAGCGGCGCGGGATTGTCGCCGGAAAAGATGCTGCAGCTGTTCCAGCCGTTCAATCGTCTTGGGCAGGAGTCAGGTAAAGAAGAAGGCACGGGAATCGGTCTGGTGGTCACCAAGCAACTGGTCGAGCTGATGGGAGGCACCATAGGCATGGAAAGCGCCGTTGGCGTGGGCAGCGAATTCTGGATCGAACTGATCCGGGACTTTACACCGCAACCCGCCGCCAATACCCAGCACGCTGAAACTTCGCTGCAAACTTTTGGAAACGCAGCGCAGCGCACCCTGCTCTATGTGGAGGACAATCCGGCCAACCTGATGCTGGTCGAGCACATCATTGGAAACCATCCCGAAGTGCGCATGCTGAGCGCGCGCGATGGCAACGTCGGGGTTGCGCTGGCGCGAGCCCATCTTCCGGATGTGATCCTGATGGACATCAACCTGCCCGGCATCAGCGGGATCGAGGCCTTGAATATCTTGCGCAAAGATACTGCAACAAAACATATTCCCATCATCGCCCTGAGTGCCAATGCGATGCTGCGCGATATTGAAAAGGGGTTGGCGTCAGGATTTTTCCGCTATCTGACCAAACCGATCAAGATCAATGAGTTCATGGCCGCTATGGACGATGCTCTGAAGGTTTCTGAAACGGAGCGGGTTTCCGGAGCGGGATTGGTCAACACAAACGAAACGGGACTAATAAAATGATCAGCAAACAGGAAATCCTTAATGCCAGCATACTGATCGTGGACGATCAGCAATCCAATGTGCTTCTGCTTGATGAATTGCTGCGCGATGTCGGCTACACATGCATTGCGTCGACGACAGACCCCGCCGCGACCTGCGATCTTTATCGCAAAAACCGTTACGATTTGATCCTGCTCGATCTGCAGATGCCCATTATGGATGGCTTCCAGGTCATGGAAGAACTCAAGGAAATCGAAACGGACGGCTACCTTCCGGTGCTTGTGATCACCGCCCAACCGGATCATAAGCTGCGCTCGCTCGCTGCAGGCGCGAAAGATTTCATAGCCAAGCCTTTCGATCTGGTCGAGGTTCAAACACGTATCCATAACATGCTGGAAGTGCGGCTGTTGTACCGGAAGCTCGAAAATTACAACAAGATGCTGGAACAGAAAGTGCTGGAACGCACCGCCGAATTGCGCGCCAGCGAAGCGCGTTTTCGCCGCCTCACCGAACTGTCGTCCGACTGGTATTGGGAGCAGGACGAAAACGGGCATTTCACCAAGATTTTTGGCCCGGTGCTGGAAATGCTCGGCATCCGGATCGATGACGTGCTGGGTAAAACCAGGGATGATCGGGGAGCCGTCTGGAATGAGACCGAACGGGAAATGCTGGAGGCGAACCTGGCCGCGAGACGACCGTTTCTCGATTTTGTCTACAGCCGGACCAATCCTGACGGTTCGCTGCAACATTTAATGGTGAGCGGAGAGCCGATGTTTGATTCCTCCGGGCGTTTTACCGGCTATCGCGGGGTGGGCAAGGACGTGACCGGTTCGGTACTTTCCGATAATGCATCGCCGCCGAATCTCAAAACGGTGTCCAAGTGATCAGGGGCGACCCGGGGACATGGAAGTCGTCTGGAATTTGCTGCAGACCTTGCTACTGAATGTTTGACGGACGGGGTTCCTGATTGCCGGGAACCCTCTTCAATCCGCTACGGTTGAAACTTGAACCGGCTTCGTACTTTGCTCCAAATCTCCTCTTTGCGCTGCATAGCTATCTGACTATTGATACTTCCATAATTCACGACACCCTTGCCGTCATTGCGAACGAAGTGAAGCAATCCAGCAAGACCAAGATGCATTTTTTTAAACCATCTGGATTGCCACGTCGGCTACGCCTC
>JAJZEQ010000258.1 GCA_021851345.1 Pseudomonadota bacterium | reverse complement strand
GCTACACTGCCGTGGTGCCGGCTTTTGCCAGGATCATGGTGTCGAACTTCTTTTCCAATCTTGACGATGTAATCGTGACGACCAACGATTTGCTGCAATTCAAACTGGTGCAGGGATTTTCTGACGGCATGCGTTTTTTTGTGAACACCACGATCGGTGTTTTCGGGCTGATCGACGTCGCCTCCGTCGGCAGCCTGAAAAAACACAACGAGGATTTTGGCCAGACTCTGGGGAAATGGGGGATAGGCAACGGCCCTTACCTCGTTCTTCCACTCTTCGGCCCAAGCACCTTGCGCGACAGCGCGGGGCTGTATGCTGACAGCTATGCCAGCCCGATTTACCAGATCAAAGACATCACCGTGCGCAACCAGACCTATATCGCCAGGGGAATCAACGTGCGCGCGGGGCTGCTGGACCAGGAGAAAGTTTTGGATGAAGCGATGATAGATCCCTACGAGTTTACCCGGGACAGTTACCTGCAGTACCGGAAAAACCTGGTGTATGACGGCAATCCGCCACCGACCCGCTATGACGATGAGGGCACGGACAAGCCCTAGCCCGACTGGGCCTCCGGGCTGGGCAGCGTTTCCACCGCACGAAACAACAGAGCCCGCGATGCGGGCTCTGTTGTTAATGTTACCGTTTTACCGCAGCGCTTATTGGCCACTGCGCAGTGCGGCGATACGCTCGTCCAGCGGAGGATGGGTCATGAATATCCTCGCGAACGCGTGACCGCCGGAGATACCAAACGCGGCCATTTTTTCCGGCAGCGCGGTCTGCTCATGGTTGGCCTTGAGCCGTTCCAGCGCGGCGATCATCTTGTTGCGTCCGGCCAGATGGGCTCCACCCGCATCGGCCCGGAACTCCCGCTGGCGCGAGAACCACATCACGATGATGCTGGCAAGTATGCCCAGCACCAGTTGCGCCGCGATCTCGGCGACGAAGGCGCCGATCCCGGGGCCGTTTCGCCCGTCATTCTTGAGCAGAACGCGATCCACAAAGTAGCCGAACAGCTTGGCAAAAAATATCACGAAGGTATTCACCACACCCTGGATCAGCGCCAGCGTCACCATGTCGCCATTGGCGACATGGCTCATCTCATGTCCCAGCACGGCCTCTATCTCATCCTTGCTCATGCTGTGCAGCAAGCCCGTGCTCACCGCCACCAGCGCGTCGTTGCGGTTCCATCCGGTGGCAAAGGCGTTCGCATCGGGTGCATCGTAGATCGCCACTTCCGGCATGCCGATCCCGGCGGCCGCGGCATGTCGGCTCACCGTATCCACCAGCCAGCGTTCGGTCGGGTCTGTCGGATTTTCGATCACCCGGGCGCCGACCATGCGCTTGGCAGACCATTTGGATATCGCCAGCGAAACCAGCGAGCCGGCAAAACCGATCACCGCAGAAATCACCAGCAGTGCATTGAAGTTTATGCCGCCGCTTGCGTCCAGCCAGCGATCGACACCGAGCAGCCGCAGGGTGATGTTGATCACGAACACTACAGCCAGGTTGGTCAGAACGAACAGGAATATTCTTTTCATGAATATATAATCTCCATAGTCTACGATGTCGAATTGCGCATGCTGCGCACCATCACGATCAGCTTCTTGATCAGCCACAGCGCCCCGTATAACTGGGGGATTTCCGCAGAATTTCAAGGGCTGTTATCAATAGTGATAAACTTGCCGCGGTTCGATCGCCTGCCAGAGGTTAAGTTGCAAGAATTGCTCAATCACCCCGCCGTACAAGCAGGCCTGGCGCCATTTCTGGCCGCGCTGCTCAGCGCCGGATTATTCCGGCGCCCAAGGCTGGGCGGCCTGGCCATCATCACCGGATTTATTGTCATGGTTTACCTAGCCAGCGACTTCACCTTCGCACCGCTCACCGCCGCGCGAAAAATCGTGCTCCTGGGTCTGGTCAGCGCCTCGCTGGGCTTGCTGCTCACTTTATTCAAGTTACGCCGGCTGGTATCCCTGCTCCCCCTGCTCGGAGGAGCCGCCGCCATCTGGACGGCACAGCGCATCCTCCAGCAGCATCCCGCTCATATAGTGCTGTTGTGCGGCGCGGGTTGTGCGGCCTATGTCGCGATCCTGGTTTGGGGCATGGACAGCCTTGAAAATGACCCCGCACGTGCCGCCACTGCAGCTACCGCGCTGGGCATGGGCACGGGAGGCTCGGCACTGGTCGGCGCATCGGCACTGCTCGGTCAATTCGGTTTGGCGCTCGGATCAGCCGCTTCTGCCTACCTGCTGATCCATATATTCAGCAATAAGGCATTGTACGCCGGACGAATATTTACCCTGCCGCTGTCGCTGATTGCCGGGTTGACCGGCTGCATTGCAGTGTTAAGCGCAAATCTTCCCTGGTACGCACTGCCTGTACTTGCGGCCATACCTATGGCCGCCTTGCTGATGCCATTGCCGAGGCAGTCAATCCGGATGCAAAGTCTGCTGCTCGCACTGCCGGCTTTCGCGCTGGCCGGTGGCGCGATTTACATGACCTGGCGCACAGCCGGAGACGTTCCATTTTAGTTCACGGCCAGGCGCCTGCCCGATTCACTTTCAGCCGGGCGGACAGCATGGAATCCGCCGGCATATTCTGCCTGGCTTGTCCGGTTTTTAATTGGTGACAGGGCGGCATGATAAAGAAACACCTGACTGGCGGAATGAAATATTGCCCTATAATCCGCGCACCCTTACGCTACCCACGCCACACGTAACATGCTTGCCTACCTGCTGCGCCGCATTCTTTACGCGATACCGATCCTGATCGGGGTGAACCTGCTCACCTTCGCGTTGTTTTTTGTGGTGAACACTCCGGACGACATGGCGCGCATGCAGCTGGGCATCAAGCGCGTCACCCCGGATGCGATCGCGAAATGGGAACACCAGCATGGTTATGACAAGCCATTGTTGCTGAACTTTTCTGCCAGCGGCACAGGCAAGATCAGCGACACGATCTTCTGGCAGAAGTCCGCCAGCATGTTTGTGCTCGATTTCGGCTATTCCGATGACGGCCGCAACATCGGCCGCGAGATCTCGACACGCATGGGGCCGAGCCTGGCGATCGCGCTGCCGACCTTTCTGATCGGCCTGGTGGTTTATGTCAGCTTCGCGCTGCTGATGACGCTGTTTCGCGGCACCGCGCTGGACATCACGGGAGTGGGGTTGTGTGTGCTGCTGATGTCCGTCTCGGCTTTGTTCTACATCATAGGCGGGCAGTTTGTCGTCAGCAAACTGTGGCATCTGGTGCCGATTTCCGGCTACGAAAGCAACCTGGGCGCCGTCAAATTCGTGGTATTGCCTATTTTCATCGGGGTAATCGGCAGCATCGGTTCCAGCAGCCGCTGGTATCGCACCATCTTCCTAGAGGAAATCGGCAAGGACTATGTGCGCACCGCCCGTGCCAAGGGCTTGTCGGAAATGGCGGTACTGTTCCGCCACGTGCTGAAGAATGCGATGATCCCCATCCTTACCGGCGTGGTTGTCGTCATCCCCTTGCTGTTCTTGGGCAGCCTGCTCACCGAATCGTTTTTCGGCATTCCGGGTCTGGGCAGCTACACGATAGACGCGATAAATGCCCAGGACTTCAGCGTCGTCCGCGCAATGGTGTTTCTCGGCTCGCTGCTGTACATCGTCGGCCTGATACTCACCGATATCTCCTACACTATCGTGGATCCCCGGGTAAGGCTGCAATGAGTTTCATGCCGGTCATTCTGTGGAGCGACGCGCTGGTATTTTTGCTGCTCGCGGCGGGGATATCCTGTGCCTGGTACGTGCGCCAGCACGAACACCTGCTCCTGCCGTGGCGGCGCGTGGCGCAAAATGCGACTGCGATGGTGTCGTTATTGGTCCTGTCTTTATTCCTGCTGGTCGGGCTGCTGGATACGCTGCACTACCGGGTCCTGTTGCCGGAAAACAATAATGGCCAAAAGGTCTACTCTCCCGAGGTACTGAGCGTGTTCGACAAATTGCTTGCGCCGTTGCGCACGCACACCGAGAAAACCTATTCCGCGCCGCTGGCGATGACGCTGTATGCCAAGGAAAGCATCAGCGAGGCGAACGGCTTGGTGTCGCGCGAGTATCCGCGTTTGCGCTATGGGGGCGCACAGCTGTCCGACCCTCAGCAGCGCGACGGCGATGTGCTGAAGCGCGGACTGTCAGGTGCGCTGGCGGGGTTGCTGGCGGGGCTGTTGATTGCACTGGTCGGCAAGCGCCCGCTGGCCAGGCGCGGCTGGCCGGTGCGCCCGCTGCTGATCGCAATCCCGGCCATTGCCGCGATCATAGGCACGACCGCCAGCCTGGCTGCCGCATATCACGTGCTCGGCACCGACAAGGTCGGGCAGGATGTGCTGTACCTGTCTCTGAAAAGCATACGCACCGGCTTGATCATCGGCACGGTGACCACACTGGTGACGCTGCCGCTGGCTTTGCTGCTGGGTATTGCGGCGGGATATCTGCGCGGCTGGGTGGATGACGTGATCCAGTACATCTACACCGTGCTGAGCTCCATACCCAGCGTGCTGCTGATCGCGGCGGCGGTGCTGATGATGCAGGTGACCATAGATACGCATCCGCAGTGGTTCGACACCTCCGCGTCGCGGGCCGACCTGCGTCTGGTGTTCCTGTGCCTGATACTCGGGGTCACCAGCTGGACAGGATTGTGCCGCCTGTTGCGCGGCGAAACGCTCAAGCTGCGCGAGATGGAATACATCCAGGCGGCTCAGGCGTTTGGCGTTCCCTCATTGCGCATCCTCACGCGCCACATCCTGCCGAACGTGATGCACATCGTGCTGATTTCGCTAGTGATGGATTTCAGCGGGCTGGTGCTGGCCGAGGCAGTGCTGTCTTATGTCGGTGTAGGCGTCGACCCCTCAATGATCAGCTTCGGCACGATGATCAATGCGGCGCGCCTGGAAATGGGGCGCGACCCGGTAGTCTGGTGGGCGCTGGCCTCCGCCTTCGGCTTCATGCTGGCGCTGGTGCTGGCAGCCAATCTGTTTGCCGATGCGGTGCGCGATGCGTTCGACCCGCGCCTGAATCACAGCGCGACGGCGGCTTGATGAACAGCATCCTCAGCGTCTCGGGTTTGATTACACAGTTGCGCAACGGGGCGCGCATCGTCGACGACATTTCGTTCGGCATCAATGCGGGCGAAACCTATGCGCTGCTGGGGGAATCCGGCTGCGGAAAATCGATGACTGCTCTGTCGCTGCTGCGCCTGTTGCCCGATGGTGTGGTCCGTGCAGGCGGGACCGCGCAACTGGATGGGGTGGACCTGTTCGGTTTGCGCGAAAGCGAGATGCGCGCGGTGCGCGGCGGTACTGCGGCAATGATCTTCCAGGAACCGGGGCTGAGCCTGAATCCGGTGATGACGGTGGGCACCCAGATCGCCGAAGTACTGGCATTGCACCGGGACATGCGCGGCACGGCCGCACAACAGCGCTGCATCGAATTGCTGGACCAGGTCGGCATACCCGATGCGGCGCGGCGCGTGACTGAATATCCGATGCAGCTTTCGGGCGGAATGAAGCAGCGCGTGATGATCGCGATGGCGCTGGCCGGACAGCCCAGATTGCTGGTCGCGGACGA
>JAJZEQ010000064.1 GCA_021851345.1 Pseudomonadota bacterium | reverse complement strand
ACGAATAGTTTTGAGCAATGCAATAAAACAACAAACTGTAACTATTGATACTTCCATAATTCATGCCGCCCTTGCCGTCATTGCGAATGAAGTGAAGCAATCCAGCAGGACAAAAGATGCATTTTGATTAAACCATCCGGATTGCCACGTCGGCTTCGCCTCTGCCGCACTTCGCTTGCAGCTGAAGCCTTGTAGCAATGACGAGGCATTCCCGATTCGCTGAATTCGCCAAAACGAAGTACCGGTTTTTCATTTCTACTTATCGCATTCCGAAAGATGCGTCACTGTCATCAAATATGGAAACCTCAATAGTTATGACGTCAGGTATTTTCGGATGCATAATTGGCGCCCCGGAAAGGTACATTAACGTGCCAAACATCTTAAGGAGGAGGACGATCATGTTATCTAAATCTGGTATGGCCATTGCAATTTTCTGCTTTGCCTTGTTTGGCGCCGGCGGGAGCCGTGCTGAAGAGCAGCAGAAGCCCAACCCGCTGGATGCGGTCCCGGAAAAAATGCCATTCGATGTGCCCTACGGCGCACCGATACTGCTTGAGCGTGCCGGAGTTGCCATTGCAGCAGCCGTGTCTGAAGCCAAAAAACATAACTGGAAGATGAATGTCGCGGTTGTCGATTCGGGCGGCAATCTGGTCGCATTCCAGCGCATGGACGGGGCCCAGCTGGCTTCCATCCAGATTTCCCAACACAAGGCCCGTGCCGCGGTGACTTACCGTCGTGAAACCAAGATTTATGAGAATGCGATCCAGGTAAACAATATGCCCTACGTCGCCACCCTTGACGGAGTCATCACCTCGCGTGGCGGCATTCCGCTCATAGAGGATGGCAAGATCATCGGCGCCATCGGCTGCTCGGGTGGTACCGGTTCTCAGGATGAGGTTTCATGCAAGGCGGGTGCAGCGACTGTCAAGTAGAGCCGGTTTCGTCCGGAATACGTTCCCGGGCTCTGTTCGCACATCCGTCATGGTTCCAGGCTTGTACTGACAATATCGCTGATATGATTCTCGCCACATCTGACTTGCCCGGCACAAAACGCCGGGCAAGTCATTTGTTAGAGCCATCAGGCTTGAGCTACCAAAAAGATTTGGCCAAGTTGCTGGTTATGAGTCACGGAGCCTGTCCTGAGCAACGACTAAGGGCACCACCACCACGATCGACGTTTGCTCCTGAGGCCGCCTGAAATTTTTCGGGCTAAACTGGCTTAAAATTTTTACTGGTCTTGGAGAGGTTCAGACTGTGCTCAGATGCTTCCGGTTATCACTGTTGTCAACGGGTCTCTTGCTTGCCTGCACGGGTGCGTTTGCCGCCGGAGGGCCGCTGGGCATAGACCACCGCCTGGCTTACGACAACAGTGGAATCTGGAAACGCTCCACCCAGCTTGCCTTGCTGGATACCATGATAATCGGGGAAATTGCGGGCGGCCTATGGGAAGGCGGCGAGACGCGCCTGGGCAGGACGTTCTGGCAGTCCATTGATTCCTCCGCGCTCGCCGGACTCACCGCTCAAGGGCTGAAATACACATTTACCCGCGCCAGGCCTGGCCAATCCAGCGACCCCAATCTGTGGTTCCAGGGCGGAGCGCACTATAGCTTCCCGAGCGGGGAAGTGGCTGCTGTGAGTGCGATCGTGACGCCTTTCGTGCTGGAATATGGCAAAGACAACCCATCCGTCTATGCGCTGGAATTGCTCCCGGTCTATGACGGTATCGCACGGATGAAAGTCCGGGGCCACTGGCAAACGGATGTGCTGGCCGGTTTCGCAATTGGCGGGCTGACCGGGTATTACGCCCACGACAGGCAAAGCCCCTTTGTCCTTGGCATCCTCCCTCACGGCTTCACGGTTGGATTGCGCAAGCAATTCTAGCTTCCTCGCGATTACTCGATAACCCTGTGCAATGAATCCATTCGGGTTGATGTCCCAGGCTAGGCTTGGACAGGCTAATCAAAGCTCAGCCGCAGAACAAGCAATATTCCCGCATTGTTGTAGAATTCAAGCATGAGCAAGGCATTTACACGCGAAGACGATTCCGATGACGAGGCATTAGAGCCGGCGTTGCAGCTGCCGGTCGGCCTTAAAAATTACATCACGCCACAGGGATACCGCGCGCTGCAAGTCGAACTGGATCATCTGTGGAAAGTGGAACGTCCGGCACTGGTCAAGACCATCACATGGGCGGCTTCCAACGGCGACCGTTCGGAAAATGGCGATTACATCTACGGAAAAAAACGCCTGCGCGAGATAGACCGTCGCGTGCGTTTCTTGCGCAAGCGCGTGGAGTTGGCCGAGGTGGTCGATCCCGCGCAACGCAAAGACTGCGACCAGGTGTTTTTCGGTGCTACGGTAACGGTCTGCGATGCCGATGGCTGCGAGAATACCTACAGTATCGTTGGAGTGGATGAAGCGGACGTGGCAGGCGGCAGAATCAGCTGGGTTTCTCCGCTGGCGCGTGCACTGCTTAAATTGCGCGAGGGCGATGTTGCGCAGTTGCACACCCCGACCGGGGTCAATGAGCTTGAAGTGATACGCATCGTTTACTGTGAGCTGGATTGAGGGGTCTGTCCGGGTATCTGCCTTAAACCTTCCCGGAACCTTCCCGGTAGCTTTACGCATTAACGGAAGTTTGTTATGTTGCGCCCGGTAATGCACTGGTGACTGGGACAGCCCCGGTTTTTAAATAACTTTTGCAACCTTACTCCAAATCATGAACGAAAGACTGTTGAAGATTTTGAACGACCGCGAGCAAAATTATCCCCATGCCCTGGAAAAACAATTTCCGCGCATCCTCGAAAAAATCATGTCACTGTGGGATTCGGTGGATTTTGATGTCTATCTTGCCGATTTGATGACGACCACGCGTACCAATCGACAGGGTTTTCCCCAGGCTGTGGCATCGGACATCATCTACTTGAATATGCTTCATGAACACAAAGCCGATACCGGCAAACCCATGAGCTGGGCCCAGCTGTTGCGTGACGAGCACGCCTGAAGCTTCCATTTGCCAGTTGCAAAGATGTAACCAGCTGTGATGATTCGGGCGCATAATTAAAACCAGAATAAAAAATCAATCCATGTACCGAGGAAAATCCCATGAAGAAAATCGAAGCTGTAATCAAACCCTTCAAGTTGGATGACGTGCGCGAAGCGCTGTTGGAGCTGGGTGCGAGTGGCTTGACTGTCACTGAAGTAAAGGGCTTCGGTCGCCAAAAGGGACACACTGAGTTGTATCGCGGCGCGGAATATGTGGTGGATTTTCTTCCCAAGATCAAGGTCGAAGTGGTGGTCCCGAGCAGTTTGCTCGAGGCAGCGGTTGATGCCATCATCAAAGCCGCGCATACCGGAAAAATCGGCGACGGCAAGATTTTCATCTCGGCAGTAGAGCAGGTGATCCGTATACGCACCGGTGAAACCAACGAAACCGCCTTATAACTACCGATTTTGCCTGGCGTTTGCTGAGGCATTGGAATTAATGGCCATTACCCAGGCCGGTAAACAACACCGGCAAAGCCTGCCCTGAGCGTAGTCGAAGGGTACTGGTTATGGTGTGCCGACATGCGTATAATGCCCGCTTTGCCGAGGGCCGTTTCATGCGCATCATTCAAAAAGCATTAACCTTTGACGACGTTTTGCTCGTTCCCGCTTATTCCAATGTGTTGCCGCGCGATGTCAGCCTGCGCACGCAGTTAACCCGCAACATCAGTCTGAATATCCCGCTTTTGTCCGCGGCGATGGATACGGTCACCGAAACCCGGCTGGCGATCGCGCTGGCACAGGAAGGCGGTATCGGCATCATTCACAAAAACATGTCGTCTCAGGCACAGGCCGCCAAGGTAGCCAAGGTCAAGCGTTTTGAAAGCGGCGTGGTCAAGGATCCCATCACCATCACGCCGGATATGAGCGTGAGCAGCGTGATCGGTTTGACGCGCAAGCACAAGATATCCGGTTTGCCGGTGGTGCAGGGCAAGCTGGTGGTCGGCATCGTCACCAATCGCGATCTGCGCTTCGAGAACAACCTGGACCAGCCCATCAAGAACATCATGACGCCGCGCGAGCGGCTGATCACCGTCAAGGAGAACGCCAGTCTGGAAGAGGCGCGCAACCTGATGCACAAGCACCGCATCGAGCGCGTGCTGGTGGTGAACGATGCGTTCGAGTTGCGCGGCCTGATGACGGTAAAGGACATCTTGAAATCCAACGAACATCCTTTTGCCTGCAAAGACAACTTTGGTCATTTGCGCGTCGGTGCGGCGGTGGGCGTGGGCGAAGGCACGGACGAAAGAGTCGCTCTTTTGGCTGAAGCCGGTGTTGACGTGATCGTGGTGGACACCGCACACGGCCATTCGCAGGGCGTGCTGGATCGCGTTCGGTGGGTCAAGGATAATTTTCCCCGCATCGAGGTGATAGGCGGAAATATTGCCACCGGCGGCGCGGCGCTGGCTTTGCTCGATCACGGCGCGGACGGCGTGAAGGTCGGCATCGGTCCGGGGTCGATCTGCACCACGCGCATCGTCGCGGGTGTCGGGGTTCCGCAGATTGCCGCGATCCAAAGTGTGGCCAAAGCGTTGCAGGGCACCGGTGTGCCACTGATTGCCGACGGCGGGATTCGCTATTCGGGGGACATCTCCAAAGCGATTGCGGCGGGTGCGCATACTGTCATGCTGGGCGGGTTGTTCGCAGGCACCGAATTATTCCAGGGACGCTCCTACAAATCCTATCGGGGCATGGGCAGCCTGGGCGCGATGCAACAGGGTTCCAGCGACCGCTATTTCCAGGACAACGAAGTCAACCAGGACAAACTGGTGCCGGAGGGCGTTGAAGGCCGGGTTCCCTACAAGGGCAGCGTGATTGCGGTGATCCACCAGTTGATGGGCGGTTTGCGCTCCAGCATGGGCTATCTTGGCTGCGCGGATATCGCCACGATGCACACCAAGGCCGAGTTCGTCGAGATCACTTCTTCCGGAATACGCGAGTCGCATGTCCATGATGTGCAGATCACCAAGGAAGCGCCAAATTATCATATTGAATAGTTTTCCGGTGTAAGCTCAAGGTGCAGGCGGAATGTCTTCCGGAGCAGGCTTACCCCGCATTACCGCTGACTGAAAATTCAAATTTTAACGCCTGACGACTCCCATGCCCCATAAAAAAATCCTGATCCTTGATTTCGGTTCGCAATACACCCAGTTGATCGCGCGGCGTGTGCGCGAAACTCACGTTTATTGCGAGCTGCATCCTTACGATGCAGATGTGAACTTCATACGCGATTTCAATCCGGCAGGGATCATTCTTTCCGGCGGGCCAAATTCCGTGACCGAAGGCGACACGCCGCGCGCGCCGCAAATCGTGTTCGAACTGGGTGTGCCGGTGCTGGGTATATGTTACGGCATGCAGACCATGGCCGCCCAGTTGGGTGGCGCGGTTGAAAGCGGTGCAGTGCGCGAATTTGGCTATGCCGAGATTCGCGCTCAAGGGCACTCAGCTTTGCTGCGTGATATTCAGGACAGAACCAACTCACAGGGTCACGGCCTGATCGACGTGTGGATGAGCCACGGCGACAAGGTGACGGCACTGCCGCCGGGTTTCTCGGTCATCGCCAGCAATCCCGCCACCCCCATTGCCGG
>JAJZEQ010000270.1 GCA_021851345.1 Pseudomonadota bacterium | reverse complement strand
CAGCATATTGCTGAGGATATCCTGCGTCAGATGAAATTGATTCGACTGCACGCGGTCGCGCGTCATCAGCAACCAGCGGGCGAGACGGGCTTCGACCCGATGAAAACGATTGCACGCGGCGGTTTGCGTCATTTGTATCATCAGTTCGTAGATGTAGCGGTAAACTTCTCGCTGCAATTGCGTACTCCGCTGAAGCTCCTTGTGGAAGTGCGCGGATGACATGCGCAATGCCAGACCTGCTCCCTGTACTACGGCATGCACCGGCGACTCGTTTACCCCGAGCGCCAATGGAATGCCGAGCATGCCTTCACGACCAACCATGCCGACCTCGATAGCATGGTGCCCCTCTGCCATGGTCAGCAAGGACACCAGCGTATCGGTCGGAAAGTACACATGGATTATCGGCTCACCGGGGCGATAAAGCACCTCACCGGAACTCAGTGTGATCGCTTCCAGATGCGCAAGCAGCGACTGATAATCCTTGGTGGGCAAGGCGGCAAGCAGGTTGTTGGCGACAGGAATTCGATATGCAACTGGCATGTGCTGATCCTGGTTAATTCGCATTCTGGTGTATCCATGGCAGGCAGGGGTAAATGCTAAAGCACATACCCGATGCCGAAAACTGACGCTGTATTGTCAGCACGATCAAGCCATACACCTTTGTGAGTTGTTGATGTGCGCAAGATATCTCAACGATATTCTGCTGTATGTGCGCTGGCGCACTATGGCGGTTGTTGCCGCGCCCCGATCGAAACCGCCCTGGTCCAAACGGATATGAATGAGACCCTGTCATGGCAAGCCAGGCTACGGAAAAATTTCGCGCAATGTGGGCCAGCGCACTGTGTGTCCCGAGTACCGGGTTTATAACTACTCTGGCGATGGCCGTCTCAAGCCAGTCTTGTCGTAAGCTGGTCTGAAAAACCGGCACGAGAATTTGCCTTCGTCATGAAGTAAAAAACACCAACGTTGAGGTCGGGGGTCATTCACCCAAGATTGAGAATACGCAAGGATTTTTACTCATTTGTTTCGGCTGCAACTTTATTAAGGAGACTCAACATGAATCATCTTCAAAAACATTTTTCCGCGAGCCTGATTGCACTGGCCGCGTTACTGACTGCGCCACTGCAGGGAGCTTGGGCTGCAACCGCACCGTCACTGGGTACGGCGGCAAGCTTCGGTGCCCTGGGTGGCACGGGCGTAACTTGTACCAGCCCTATCCCGGCGCTCCCGGCTATCACCGTCGCCGGCAATGTGGGCTCCTTGCTCACGGCTCCTTCCTCAGTGACCGGTTTTCCGCCGGACTCTCCGCCTCTGTGCTCGCTTTCAGGCACGGTTCAGTTGGGCGCCACTGCGGCTTACGCCGACTTCATGACGGCCTACACCGCGATTGATACGAATAATCCCTGCCCGGTTGACGCAGCGCACAATCTTAGCGGGGATCTCGGCGGAATGACTCTTTCGCCGGGTCTCTACTGCATCAGCGGGGTCGGGTTATTGTCGAGCCAGTTGACGCTCGATGGTGGCGGCAACGCCAACGCGGTGTGGATATTCAAAGCCGCGTCCAGCATCACGGCCATTGGCGGCTCGGTAGTCATGACCAACGGCGGCAACGCGTGCAACGTGTACTGGCGTACAGGCACTGCAGTGTCACTCGACGCTACGCAGTTTATTGGAAATATTCTCGCGGGATCGGCCATTACCTTTACCGGTGTCGGTTCAAGCCTGACGGGTAGTGCGTTGGCGCAAACAGACGTAACCATGACTGGCGCCAGCATCACGGCCTGCAGTGCACCCGCCGGTGGCGGTGGAAACGGCGGTGACAATGGCAACGGTGGTGACAATGGCAACGGCCATGATGGTGGCAAAAATCACCATAGCAAGGATCATGAAGGTTCCTCTAACAACCCTTTTGAATCTGGCGATAATCACAACGGCAACAAAGATCACAACGGCAACAAAGATCACAGCAGCGACAGCTAATTCTGTCATCAATGTAGTCATCATGAAGCAAGAAAAAAGGACCCTCGCGGTCCTTTTTTTCGTCTTGTGTACGCTAGCGCACATATCCGTTGCGCGGCCATCCCTATACTTCCCGAAACAGTTGATCAACCTGACAAGTGAACAGATTTTTGCTGGCAACGAGTTTGGTAAAGTGCTGGCGGCGATGCCCGCGATCACGCTGCCGCAGGAGCACGGCGGGATTTCCTGACTGATCCGCACCTGAGCCTTCCCGCAAGGCATGTTAAAATGTTGTTATCGGCATGACAAACATGTATTTTCCCATGCTACCCCTTAGTAAAGTCGGCGAGACCCCTTGAGCACACTCTATATCCGCTTACCTTCCAAAGCCGCCGCCGACAGCGCATCCCAATGGCCTGCCCTGCCCTGCATGTTCGCCCTTGTGTCAAAGGGGAATTTGTCGCATGGCAGTGCAATCGAGCGCCAGGGCACAGCGCCATTGTCAGACCTTGCTGGCACGATAGCAAAGGCGCAGCGCGTGGTGGTACTGCTGGCAGGCAGCGATGTCACCGTATTGCGCATGCAGATCCCGCCGTTATCGCCAGCCAAATTGAAGGCCGCATTGCCCAATCTGGTTGAAGACCAGTTGATCGCAGACCCTGACGACTGCGTGGTGGTCGCCGGAGGCACAGCCGGCGGTTTACGCACCATCGCTGTAGCGCAACGCTCCCGGATCGAGATTCTGACCAAGGCCTTGCGTGCATTCGGTGCGCGCCATATCGCGGTATTGCCCGCGCAACTGTGCCTGCCCTGTCAGGCTGACCAGCCGGACAGCGTAATCGCCGCCGTCAACGACCGCAATGACGATGACCAGAATGCCGGTATTGACATGACGCTGCGCCTGTCGGAACAGGAGGGTATCGGCCTGGCGATCACGCATGAAAAGGATGACTCTGCACCAGCCGTGGCAATACGCACCCTGTGCGCGGTGGTGCCCGAAAATCCTGTCATCCTGTACGTGCCGCAATCGATGGTGCGCACCTATCAGGAGGTGGTCAATGATGCCGCCCCGTTGAATAAACGCATCAGCGTATTCGCCGACAACTGGTCGCGCTGGATTGCCGGCGCCGATCTCATGAAACTCGATCTGACGGCGGGACTTGTCGAGGGAGCCGGCCCCGTTATGGACTGGCGCCCGTGGCGCTGGCCGCTGGCGCTGGCCGGCGCGATCCTGGTCATCAATCTTTCCGCGTTGAATATCGATTGGTGGCGCATGAAAAATGAATCCGGCTCGCTGCGCGCGGCGATGCTCCAGATTTACAAATCGGCTTATCCCAAGGAATCTGTCATCATCGACCCCGTCGCGCAGATGCACCAGAAAATCGCTGCCGCTAAACATGATGCCGGACTCGCCGCACCGGATGACTTTACCGCCATCACTGCCGCCCTGGGCGAAGCGTGGGCGGGTGTTGCACAGGCAACAGCGGGCAAGCCGGCAATTGCGATAGCCGCGCTCGAATATCACGATCACAGCCTGTTCGTGCGCCTGAAGCCTGTCCCGAGCCGGGTCGAAGGGCCCGCCGGTGATATACCGACACAACAGATGAAAACCGCACTGGCCAAATTTGAACTTACGCTTGATCTCGCTCCTGCAGAGTCCGGAGCGGTCGTCTGGAAAATCAGGAGCGCCAAATGAAATTGGCCGCGCTGATGCATCAATCCAGGCAAACCTTTCTGGAATTCTGGGTAGCACGCGATGCGCGTGAGCGGTCCATGCTTGCCATGGCGGCGCTGGTCGTGGCATTTGGCCTGGTTTATATCCTGTTGATCAATCCAGCCCTGGCCGGTCGCGATAGCCTGAACAAAAACCTTCCCTTGCTGCGCCTGCAAGTCGCACAGATGCAGGCATTGGCAAAACAGGCCGCGGTGCTTTCCGTCAAATCAGCCGTTCCGCCGGCAGCCATGTCCAAGGAAAACATCGAGGCAGCGCTGGCACGCAGTGGATTGAAGCCGCAGAGCGTGCTGCTGACCGGCGACTACGCCAAGGTGCAGCTCGCCTCGGTTTCTTTTTCCGCCACCATGGATTGGCTGGACGACATGCAGCAAACCGCCCTGCTTTCCGTGGTTGATGCCAATATTGTCGCACTGCCCAAGCCCGACATGGTCAACGCGACGTTTACCCTGCGGCAACCCTCGCATGAATGATTCGAAATTCAAAATGCCGGCCCGGAAACGGCATAAAAAGGGAATACATTGCGCCGCCTGTTAATATGGTCGCTGGCAGGGATTGCCAGTATCGCGCTCACCGTGCTGATGTTTCTTCCGGCAACATGGATGGCGTCGATTGTAGACAAGCAGACTGCGGGCCGATTGACGCTCGGGGACGCGCGTGGCACATTGTGGCGCGGTTCGGCCTTCATTGGCGGCGCGGCCGGCGATAACGGTCCGGTAACGCCGCTTTTGCCGGGACGATTTTCGTGGCACTTATCCCCGATGCTGCTGCTGGGAAGTGTCAATGCTGAGCTGGAAAACGCCGCGGCATTGTCCCAGGCCATCAGCGTGACAGGCAACTGGCATCAATGGCAAGTGAGTCCGGGGGCGATTGTTTTACCGGCACAACGGTTGGCCGCGCTGGGCGCACCGCTGAATACCGTGCAACCGTCGGGCCGGATGCTGTTGTCATGGGAACTTCTGTTGGTGACACTGCAGAATGGAAGGATAGGGATGACCGGAACCATGAAACTGGAAATGACCGATATTGGTTCGCGGCTGTCATCGGTCAACCCGTTGGGCAGCTATGAGCTGCTGCTGGCCTGGCACGGGGAGCAGGCATCCGTAATGCTCAATACGGTTAAAGGTCCCATGTTGTTGAGCGGCTCGGGGACGCTTGGCAATGGACGCCTGCAATTTTCCGGCACGGCGCAAGCCGATGCGGGACAGGAAGAAAGGCTGGCGAATTTCCTGAATTTGCTCGGGCAAAGCCGCAGAGCTGGCGACAAAAATATTGTCGCCCTAGAATCCAAATGATAAAAATTAAAATGACCATGAAAAAAATCCCAGGAAGAAAACAAGAAACCGCGATGTGGCTGCGTTGTGGCACATTAATGGTATTGTTGTGCGCAGTGCAGGCAGTAGCAGCAGTAGAGCCAATGCACCCAATGCAGCAAACGCAGCCAATGCAGCCAGTACAGGCACAGGGTCTGAACACGGCCGGAGCCTCGGGCATAAATGAGGTCATCGAGCCCGGTAAAAAACCGTTTTCGCAGGATGCTTCGATCCCCAAAAAAGCCAAGTCTGAAAACAAGGATATGGCCTCGAATACAGGCACACTTAATTTTGTCGATGCCGATATCGAATCGGTGATTGCCGCTGTCGGCGATTACACCAATACGACATTCATCATCGATCCCAGGGTGAAAGGTACGCTCACGCTGGTATCCGAAAAGCCCCTCACCAAAAACCAGGCGTTTCAGCTGTTGTCATCAGTGTTGCGCTTGCGCGGCTACACGGTGGTAACCGGCAACGGCTATTCCAAAGTCGTGCCGGAAGCCGATGCCAAGTTGCAGGCCACCCCGATCCAGTCCGGGGCTATACATGGCGACCAGATCGCGACACAGGTATTTCATTTGCATTATGAAACCGCAGCCAACCTGCTGGCGGTGTTGCGCCCGTTAATCTCGCCCAATAAC
>JAJZEQ010000031.1 GCA_021851345.1 Pseudomonadota bacterium | reverse complement strand
GATGACCCGCCGCTATGCGCACCGTGCGCAGCGGGAGACTGTCATTGGCTTGCAAGGTCATGTTTACGCTGGCGCCGCCCTGGCTGACCTTGACGGTGTCTCCCGGACTCAAACCCAGCCTGTGCAGCTCCTCACTGTGCGCGGACACCCAGGGTGTCGCCGCATCGCGTGTCTTCTGCAACGCGGCGGCACGGCGCACGATGGCATCGGCGAAATAAATCGGCACATCGCTGACCCGCTGCAGTCCCTGATTGCTGCCGGACTGGACTTGAACTTCGACAGCGGGGATATGATTGTTCAATCGCCCGGCCATGTTTGTCGCGATGTCTGTTTTGGGCAGCACTTCGTCGCGCACCGCTTCGCTGGTGTCGTAATCGAAACCGGGAACATTCAGCAGATTGCCGAGCACGCGCAATACCTTCCAGGCAGGGCGCGCCTCGCCCAGCGGCCTGACCGCACCCCTGAAACTCTGTGCAAGCCCCTCGGTATTCACGAAAGTGCCGGAAGTCTCCGTGAAAGGCGCGATCGGCAACAATACGTCGGCGTATTCCGTCGCGTGGTGCTTGAAGGCTGACATCGCCACCACCATGTCCGCGGCATACATCGCCTTCATCGCCTGTTGCGGATCATGCATATCCAGCTCCGGCTCTGTATTCAGCAGCACATATGCCTTGCGCGGTGCAGACAGCATCTCCGCGGCATTCATGCCGGCAGTACCGGCAGCGTATGGAACAGCCCCGGCCAGGCAGGCGCCGACACTGTTCGCTGCTTCGCCGAGGAAACCGAATTTTGCGCCTGCAAGGATTGCAATCTGCTCAGCCAGCATCGCGATCTGCGCTGCCCGGGGGTGCTGTTGCGCAAAATTGCCCAGCAATACCGCGCCGTGAACCCCGCCCGCCAGGCTGCGCGCGATAGCCGCTGCCTGCCCGGACGGTTGCACTGCATCAAGCACTTTGCCCGTCTCGGCGGAGAGGGCGGCGGATTTTTCGGCACCCAGCGCTTTCAGGATTTGCGCCAGCATGTTCACCATCTGGTCCGGCGCAATGATGGCCTTGTTCGCGACCGGCATCAACAGGTCATCGTCACTGGCATGGACGATACTGGCTTGCGCACCTTTCTTGACCGCCTGACGCACACGATGCGCCAGCAAGGGATGATCCTTGCGCAAAAAGCTGCCGACGATCAGGAAGCGGTCGCGCGTATTGATGTCTGCAACGGGCATCCCCAGCCACGGCGCACCCGCCTGCCTGCCATCGGAAGAAAAATCCGACTGGCGCAGGCGCGAATCGATGTTATTGCTGCCGATGCCGCGCATCAGCTTTTGCAACAAATAAAGCTCCTCCACCGTGCTGTGCGGCGTGGCCAGCGCGGCGATCTGGTCTGCTCCCGCACTGCCGGCGATCTGGCGCAAACCGTTCGCCACATATTCCAGCGCAACCTGCCACTCGACCTCAATCCACACACCGTCCTGCTTGAGCATGGGTTTGGTCAAACGCTCAGCGGCATTCAATCCTTCGTAACTGAACCTGTCCTTGTCCGAGATCCAGCATTCGTTGACTGCCTCGTTCTCGACCGGCAAAACGCGCATCACCTTGTTATCCTTCACCTGGACCAGCAGGTTGGAGCCCAAGGCGTCATGCGGGCTGACCGAACGGCGCCGCGACAGCTCCCAGCCGCGCGCGGTGTAACGAAACGGCTTGCTGGTCAGCGCGCCAACAGGACACAGGTCTATCATGTTGCCGGACAACTCCGAATCCACCGTGCCGTTCACAAAGCTCACGATTTCGGCATGTTCGCCGCGGAACGCCATGCCCAGTTCCATCACCCCGGCGATTTCCTGGCCAAAGCGCACGCAACGGGTGCACTGGATGCAGCGGCTCATCTCTTCGGTGGACACCAGCGCGCCGATATCCTTGTGCATCACCATGCGCTTTTCTTCCTGGTAGCGCGAAGCGCCGCCGCCATAACCCACGGCCAGATCCTGCAACTGGCATTCGCCGCCCTGGTCGCAGATCGGGCAATCCAGCGGATGATTGATCAGCAGGAACTCCATCACGCCCTGCTGTGCCTTGACCGCCATCTCCGAATGGGTGCGCACCTTCATTCCATCGCTGGCTGGTGTAGCGCAGGCCGGCAGCGGCTTGGGCGCTTTCTCGACTTCGACCAGGCACATGCGGCAGTTGGCCGCGATGGAAAGTTTCTTGTGATAGCAGAAATGCGGGATATAGACGCCGAGCTTGTTTGCTGCATCCATCACGGTGGAACCGCGCGGGGTTTCGACCGTCTTGCCGTCAATTTCGATATTGATCATTGCTCACCCAATCCGTCAGCATCACACCAAGCCAAAAATTCCCTCATCCTAACCTTCTCCCCGAGGGAGAAGGGACGATCGCCTCCTCTCCTTTCGGGATAGGATTGAGGTAAGGGCAGTGCTTGTGTTCGATGTGATATTCAAATTCGTCGCGATAGTGCCTGAGCATGCCCTGCACCGGCCACACGGCGGCTTCGCCCAAAGCGCAGATCGTGCGCCCGGCAATGTTCTCGCCCACGCTCAACAACAGATCCAGGTCTTCCTTGCGGCCCTCGCCGTGCTCGATGCGATGCACGATGCGATACAGCCAGCCGGTGCCTTCGCGGCAGGGCGTGCACTGTCCGCAGGACTCCTCGTAATAGAAGTAGGACAAGCGCTCCAGCGCCCGCACCATGCAGGTGGTCTCGTCCATCACTATCACCGCGCCGCTGCCCAGACCCGAACCCGCCTTGGTGATGGCGTCGTAGTCCATGGTCAGGTCCATCATGATCTTGCCGGGCAACACCGGCATCGAGGAGCCGCCCGGTATCACCGCCTTGAGTGTATGGCCGTGGCGCACCCCGCCTGCCATTTCCAGCAGCTTGCTGAACGGTGTACCCAGGGGGATTTCGAAATTGCCCGGATTGTTGACATGACCGGACACGGAAAATAACTTTGTCCCGCCGTTGTTCGGCTTTCCCAACTCGAGGAACGCCTGCCCGCCGTGGTTGATGATGTAGGGAATGCTGGCGAACGTCTCGGTGTTGTTGATTGTGGTCGGCTTGCCATACAGTCCGAAGCTCGCCGGAAACGGCGGCTTGAAACGCGGCTGCCCCTTTTTGCCTTCCAGCGATTCGATCAGCGCAGTCTCCTCGCCGCAGATGTAGGCGCCGAATCCCATATGGTTGTGCAAATCAAAACTGAAATCCGAACCCAGGATATTGTCGCCCAGATATCCCGCGGCACGCGCCAGCTCACACGCTTCTTCCATGCGCTCGTAGGCCTCGAATATCTCGCCGTGCACGTAGTTGTAGCCGGTCTTCACCCCCATCGTGTAAGCGGCGATCGCCATGCCCTCGATCAGCAGGTGCGGGTTGTAGAGCAAAATATCCCAGTCCTTGAAGGTGCCCGGCTCGCCCTCGTCGGAATTGCATATGATGTATTTTTCACCGACAAAATTCTTCGGCATGAAACTCCATTTCAGGCCGGTCGGGAAACCCGCACCGCCCCTGCCCCGCAGTGCGGACAGCTTGACTTCCGCGATGATCGCATCGGGCGACATCTTCGTGGTCAGCACCTTGCGCAGCGCCTGATAGCCGCCGACCTTGAGGTAATTCTCCAGCGTCCAAGGCTGGTCGAAATCCATCGTGGTTTGGGTAACCGGGCCTCTCATCATCCCGGGGCTTCTCATGCCAGTGTTATTCATGATTGGTCCAGCTCCGCCAGTATGGTGTCGATCTTTTCCCGGGTCAGGCGACCGCATATCTTCTTGTTGTTCACCGTGAATAGCGGCGCCTCCTTGCAGGCTCCCATGCACTCCCCCTGGCGCAAACCAAACTTGCCGTCGGGGGAAACCTCGTCAAGGCCTATGCCCAGCTTGTCCTGCAGGTAGGCCACGGTATCTCCGGCGCCGCCCAGCGTGCAGGACAGATTGGTGCATACCGTGATCAGGTGCCTGCCCATCGGCTTGAGGTTGTACATATGGTAAAACGTCGCCACTTCGTACACCGCAACCTGCGCCATGCCCAGATAAGACGCGATGTCCGCCATGTCATCGGTGGCAATCCAGCCTTTTTCGTCCTGAACGAAACGCAGCGCGGCCATCACCGCGGACTGCCGCTGGTCCGCCGGATACTTCTTCAGCTCGCGGTCGATCCTGGCCCGAATTTGTTCAGATAGCATTTCAAACACCTTGAAGAAATTTGTTTTTCGGGATGGCAGGCCGGACACGGCGATGCGTTAGCATTCGGGGCGGGCAGGCCTGCTGCTCCGCGCTCCCGCACCCGTGCCATGCGGCCACCGTGTCGCGCGGGCACCGCAAGGAGCCGCGCATAACCAGCGACTTGTCCGCTTGCGGACTTAGTCGAATGGCTAGTAGTTTTACCAGCGAATGACGAGGCATATCACACCGATAGACGAGGAATGAGCGAGCACGCGGCACCGTGATTTGCCCGGCAAACAGATTTATTGAGGTGTTCATCAGCGATCCACCTCGCCAAAAACTATGTCCTGGGTCCCGATAATGGTCACCACGTCTGCAATCATGTGGCCACGCGACATCTCGTCCAGCGCAGCTATATGCGCAAAACCGGGCGCGCGTATCTTCATGCGATAAGGCTTGTTCGCGCCATCCGACACCAGGTAGATGCCGAACTCGCCCTTGGGATGCTCTACAGCCGCATAGGCCTCGCCTGCCGGGACATGCATGCCCTCGGTGAACAGCTTGAAGTGGTGGATCAGCTCTTCCATGTTTTCCTTCATGGCTACGCGCGCCGGCGGGGCAAATTTGTGATTGCCCGTCATCACCGGGCCCGGGTTGGCACGCAACCAGGCAACGCATTGCCGGATGATGCGGTTGCTTTGCCTCATCTCCTCGACCCGCACAAGATAACGGTCATAGGAATCCCCGGTCCTGCCGACCGGAATGTCGAAATCCATGCGGTCGTAGACTTCATAGGGCTGCTTCTTGCGCAGATCCCATTCGACTCCCGAGCCGCGCAGCATCGGGCCGGAGAAACCCAGGGCCAATGCGCGCTCCGGCGTAACCACGCCAATGCCAACGGTACGCTGTTTCCAGATGCGGTTATCCGTCAGAAGAGTTTCGTATTCATCCACGCACTTGGGAAAGCGGTTCGTGAAGTCCTCAAGGAAATCGAGCAGCGATCCCTGGCGATTCTCATTGAGCTTCTTTACTGCTGCGGCGTTGTGGATCTTGGAAGCCTGGTATTGCGGCATGCTGTCCGGCAGATCGCGATACACGCCGCCCGGACGATAATAGGACGCATGCAAACGCGCGCCGGATGCGGCCTCGTAGATATCCATCAAATCTTCCCGCTCGCGGAAGCAATACAGGAATACCGTCATCGCGCCGATGTCCAGCCCGTGCGCCCCCAGCCATAACAGGTGATTCAGGATGCGGGTGATCTCGTCGAACATTACCCTGATGTACTGGGCGCGCAGCGGCACCTCGATTCCGGCCAGTTTTTCGACTGCCATCACATAAGCATGCTCGTTGCTCATCATCGACACGTAATCCAGCCTGTCCATGTAGGGCAACGCTTGCAGAAAGGTCTTGTGCTCGGCCAGCTTCTCGGTTGCGCGATGCAGCAAGCCGATGTGCGGATCGGCGCGCTCGATCACCTCGCCGTCCAGCTCC
>JAJZEQ010000199.1 GCA_021851345.1 Pseudomonadota bacterium | reverse complement strand
TATTGCAGCGTGGTGGTCTCGGAAGGTTGTCATTACCCGGACGGTAAATTCCTCGCCGAACAGGGCACGCGCGACGCCTTCGGCCATGCGCAACTCGGCGGCGCAGCGCCGGTCGTCGCCAACATGATCAAGGACGCGCTCGGCTACAAATTCCACTGGGCCGTTGCCGATTACCTGCAACGCGCCGCGCGCCATATCGCCTCAAAGACCGACGTGGACCAGGCCTACGCACTGGGCAAGGCCGCGGTGGAGCTGGCGCTCAAGGGACAGAACGCGGTAATGCCCACCGTCGAGCGCATCTCCGACAAACCCTACAAATGGAAGGTCGGTGTCGCACCGCTCTCCAAGGTCGCGAACGTGGAGAAATTCATGCCGCGCAATTTCATCACCGCCGACGGCTTCGGCATCACCACAAGATGCCGCACCTATTTGTTGCCGCTGATCAAGGGCGAAGACTATCCGCCATACAAGGACGGCCTGCCGCAGTATGTGCGTCTGAAGAATGTTGCGGTGCCGAAGAAGCTGGCTGGGTTTAAAATTTAACTGCATTCAGAAATTGCTGTTCGGCTGAATGTCATTGAGAGACTAGCGTCTATTATGTCCTGCAGACATAACGAGATAGCGCCAAATTTCGGAAACCGTCGAGTCTGCCCCCAATTTTTGGCGTTTATTACTTAATGACCTAAGACGTAATCTCAAACTCGGTTCGTATACCTCCAAAAAAATGCGCGAAATAGAAGATTATTTTTCTAGTGAACCAGATCAGATCCTTTACCATTACACGGGTATCGACGCACTGGTTGGCATGACTGCAACAAAAAGCTTGTGGGCCAGCAACATTTACTACTTGAACGATTCAAAAGAAATTGTTCATGCATGCGATATATTGGAAAATGTTCTCAAACTCCATTTCGATACTGGTGATGCCCAATCTTCAGAGGCTGAATTTCTGAGACAATTTCGAGACTGGGTGAACATTATCAAAGACGCCATGTTTAATATATTCGTATTCTCATTATCCGAGGTGCGAAGTCTTCTCAGCCAATGGCGTAGTTATACACCTCACGGGAAGGGTGTCAGCATTGGGTTTTCACCAATACAGCTAAGAAATCTGTCACAAAGCGCTGGTTTGCGAATAGCCAAATGTGTATACGAAATCTCCCAGCAAGAAGAGCTTCTAAAGAGCCTAATAGATAAGCTCCTAATAACATTTAGGCAGGAATTTCAAAATATTGATACTTCTCAGGCGCCACCTTCGCAAAGCTACCATCCCTTCTTAGAAAGGTTTCGGGGAGATGTTCTCCAAGTTCTAGCAATCATCAAACACGAGGCATTCAAAGAGGAAGTTGAATGGCGCCTAATTTCTCCACATCTGCCAATATATGACACAAAATCCACAATCAAATATCGGGAAGGGACGGCCATGCTTGTGCCTTATATTGAATTGCCGCTTGGAGAATCAAAGCCATTATTTGACTGGGTTACCCTTGGCCCATCCCCAAACAAAGATTTGTCCATGATGTCCCTTTCAATGTTTTTAGTTAACCAGCAGTTATGTAACAAAATAGACAGCTGCAAGATTCCTTATAGGGAATTGTGAGACAAACGCTAAAAGGGTCAGCATCAAATTGTTTTTCAAGTCTCCCGAATTTTAAAATAATTCGATGCCGGTCCCTTTTGCTCTCTCGGCTGGACGTTCACTATAGTGCTGGCGAGTTTATAACAGAAGTGATTCGGGGACGGAGTGATTCGGGGACGGAGTGATTCGGGGACGGAGTGATTCTGGGACGAGTGATTCGGGGACGGGGCCCAATTGATTTTGTGAGAAGACCCTGAAACCAGAGTCGAATTGTTTTTGAAGGAAGAAATTGACGCTGAAAAAAATCGACTCTTTGAGGATATCTACGTTGTATGTATCAAGCCGCAGCTAATTCAGTCAGGGGCAGGTGGCTGATTGCCAGGTGGCGAATATCAGCTTTGGTGCTGGCGTGTTGCACATCTATGCCGACCAGCGCGCCATCGGCAGCGTAATCCAGCACCACACCATCGACCACTTCGTCCGAATCTACCGACGGTTTGTCCGTCAGGTGGATATATAGGGAGTCGGTTGCTGCGTCATAACTTAGTCTCATGGCTTGAATCTCCTGTCAGGAAAGGCGTTGTGCAAGGTTACACCATCTGCAAGCGTAACTACTCTCAAATATTTTCCCAGTTCGGGCACAAATAGCCAGTGGCGAACTCGTCCGTCTTCAGGCTGCACTTCTCTGCGTATTGGCGAGGTGATGGCTGCTTGGCACCATTCCAAACGGATATATGCGCGTTTTGCCAGCACATCGTCCCTGAAATAATCGGTCATCAGCAAGCTGCCCATGCCGGGATTATAGCTGGAACATCACAGCTTGGCTCGCAGGAATTTAAGGCTGGCGGTGTGTTGGATAGTAAACAAAGACAGGTCTCCACTAAAGAGCGGGAAGTCCAGTCCGGCTTATTCTCTATGCTACAATTCGCGCCTTTATTTTTTACCCTATAAGGCACAGCATAATGAGTTTGAACAAAGTCCCGTCCGGACAAAACCTTCCCGACGATTTCAATGTGATCATCGAAATCCCCCAACACGGCGAACCGGTCAAATATGAAGTGGACAAGGAATCCGGCGCAATCTTTGTGGATCGCTTCATGAACACGGCGATGCACTACCCATGCAACTATGGCTACATCCCGCACACATTGTCCGACGACGGCGATCCGGTCGATGTGCTGGTCATTACCCCGGTTCCGCTGAACAGCGGTGTGGTGGTGCGTTGCCGCCCGCTTGCGGTGCTGAAGATGGAAGACGAGTCCGGCCAGGATGCGAAGGTGCTGGCTGTTCCGGTCGACAAGCTGTCGACACTGTATCGCGGACTGAAGGATTATAGGGAACTGCCCCCCATCATTCTCCAGCAGATCAGCCATTTCTTCGCGCATTACAAGGACCTCGAGCCCAACAAGTGGGTGAAGATAGGCGGCTGGGAAGGCATAGAAGAAGCCCGCAAGGAGATCATGCTGGGTGTCGAGAATTTCCAGCGTTCCCCCGACAAGCCGCAATTCTGAACTGCAAGGAAACCCGAATGACCGCACATATCATCGACGGGAAATCTATCGCCCAACAGGTGCGCGCCGAGTGGAAAATCCGCGCCGATGCGCTGAAAGCGCGCGGCATTACACCGGGGTTGGCGGTGATCATCGTCGGCGAGGACCCCGCTTCCAGGGTGTATGTCGCCAACAAGGTGAAAGCCTGCGCTGAATTGGGCCTGCATTCGGAGCACATCGTGATGCCAGCCGACACCCCCGAAGCCGCATTGCTGGGCAAGATCGCCGAGTTGAATCGCGACCCGAAGATACACGGCATCCTGGTGCAACTGCCGGTGCCCAAACACATAGACAGCAGCAAGGTGCTGGAAGCGATCAGCCCGGACAAGGATGTGGACGGCTTTCACCCGGTGAATGTGGGCGCGCTGATCACCGGCAACATGCGCTTCGCGCCCTGTACCCCTTTCGGCGCGATGAAGCTGCTGGAAAAATCCGGCGTGGCCATCGAAGGCAAGCACGCCGTCGTGGTGGGCCGCAGCAACATCGTCGGCAAGCCGATGGCGCTGATGCTGTTGCAGCAGAACGCCACCGTCACGATCTGCACGTCGAAGACCGTCGACCTCGCGAAGTTCACCCGCGACGCCGACATCCTTGTCGTCGCCACCGGCAAGCCGAAAATGATCACCGGCGACATGATCAAACCGGGCGCTGCGGTAATCGATGTCGGCATCAACCGCCTGCCGGACGGGAAGCTGTGCGGCGACGTGGATTTCGATTCAGCCAAACAGGTCGCCGGCTGGATCACCCCGGTTCCCGGCGGAGTCGGTCCGATGACCATCACCATGCTGGTGGCGAACACCGTGCAGGCTGCGGAACGCTGTGCAAAATAATTCTTCATTTGCATACACCGCGGTCACAATCTTCTGAACGGCGGTCCATCATCTTCCGGCGGCCCGATTGGCGAGCCGGATTTCAAGGCCACGCTTAACCGCCAGACAATCCGGCAAGCAACACCGGCGCCTGAATTCCGGGTCGCCCAGCTTCGCCGGGGCTGATCAGGCCAGGCCACAAACAGACCCGTAGTGCCTGTTTCAAGCAGCCTGTAAGCACCCAATTCCCACCAAAGTTCACCGGGCCACCCCGGGTCTCCCGGATATCCTGCCGGCACACTGCCGTCAGCTGGTCGGTCGCGCTGGCGAATAGAAACCGTGTAGGTGCGCTAACGCACAGAGAACATGATGACATTCGCATAAAGTGTAGTTTGGCAAGCAGGTTCATTAGCTTGTCATTTCTATCCTCCGGAGAACACATTATGGAAAACCAATTAGATACTCAGGCATTAAGAATTGTGCAACTGGACAAGCTGAAAGAATTGCAAGCCCAGGAAAAAAATCTGAAGAAATTGCATGCGGAACTGGAAAGGATTAATTTGAAAATCAAAAACAGTGAAAAACTATCGCCGGATGATGCCACGTATCTCAGCCAACTCGGCTGGCTTGCCGCCTTGTCAGTAACGATAGCCAGCATCGCCGCCGGCGCCGGCAGTTAAATCAAAAACTTGGCTGGCTTCATGCGGCAAGCCCGAAAGTTGTAGCGTTGCATAATGACCAGGATTGGTTCGCTCACCACTTTGCCATGCGCGTGAAACAATGATCCCAGCTACCCCCACTGCGGGCATCCCGAATAGTTTAAAAAAATGAAAGGAAATACGATGCCAGCCGCTACCGGAAGCCCATCCATGCCGGAGGTGGACGACGAGTTATCCAATTCGAGTCCCATGAAAAATAATGCGCTGCCTGTTCCCACCGGACGCCCAACAATCCTGGTGGTAGACGACGAACCATCCAATTTAACTCTCCTGGATAGAATACTGGGCAGAGATTACATCATACAGAAGGCTGGCAACGGCGCAGAGGCTGTCGAGCTTGCCTTCGCCAACCCGCCCGACTTGATCCTGGTCGACGTGATGATGCCGGTCATGGATGGCTTCGAGGTCTGCCGCCGCATAAGGGAAAACGCATCGACAATACATGTGCCGGTGATTTTTATCACCGGAAAAAATGAAATCAAGGACGAAGAGCTCGGGTTTGCCGTGGGCGCATCGGATTTCATTCACAAACCCATCAGCGCGCCTATCGTCGTTGCGCGCGTCAGGTCACAACTTAAAATAAAATTCATGCAGGATTACCTGCGGGGTGAACTGGCCAGACTGCAAGAAAACGCCAATGACAAGTCGAGCGCATTGAAGCAGTTGAAAAATTTAATAACCATCTTGCTGACATTCTGACGCAAGCACCTTTGCAGCTTCCTCGTCATTCGGTACCGCCCGCAATTGGCGGGTTAGGTATCGCGGCAGGCGATTCGAATGATTGGGCATTTCGCAATTCGTTACCCAACCCGCCCTGATGTTTCGCAGGGCGAAACACCGGCCCGCTCTCGCCTGTTGTCGCAAATCATGTAATGCTCAATAATGGCGAACACACAGAAAATCTAGCACATTCGGTTTGTGCAGAATTTAACAATGCCAATGTATTCCTTGATACATAATAACCGGGCTTAACACCACTCTTGCCGTGCACCGCGTGTCAAGACATCAGTA
>JAJZEQ010000322.1 GCA_021851345.1 Pseudomonadota bacterium | reverse complement strand
TGATAGTCGATTCTGGTTTCCGCAACATTCCCGATCTGTTCAAGCTGGTTCCCGGCATGTACGTGAGCTATTACAAGGGCAGCCAGGCCATTGTTTCCTACCACGGCGCGACAGACCAGTTCTCGCGGCGCATGCAGGTATTGATAGACGGCCGCAGCGTGTACATGTCGCCAAACAATACCGTGGACTGGGCCAACCTGCCGATCACGATAGACGATATCGAGCGCATCGAAGTGATTCGCGGTCCGGCTGCGGCATCCTATGGCGCAAATTCGACACAGGGCGTGATCAATATCATCACCAACGATGCGGGTGCCGTGGATGGCAAGCACGCCAAATATACCCGGGGCAACAAAGGGATCAACGACGCGGACGCCAGATTTGGCAAACGCGGCGAAACGTTCGATTACCGGGCGACTTTGGGCTACACCGCCGATAACGGTTATGACAACCTCACTTCGGCGCCTTTCCAGGACCACAGATTGCTGAATAACAGCAATGACAACAATCAGGCGCGCCTGATGAATTACCGCGGCAACTATCATCCCGATGGGGCCAACAGCTTTGACCTGCAGTTCGGTTTCAATCACGACATACAAGGGGTCGGGTTCAATGACAAGAACCCGACCCCGGCCACGCCGACCAGCACGAATGGCAACCCGTTTCATGACCTGATCGCCAATACCAGCTTTGTCCAGCTTGGCTGGACACGTGCACTGGAAAATTCTTCCGAGCTCAGCGTGCGTTATTACCATATCCAGGAAGACCAGAGCGAGGCCTTCCCTGTTTACCTGGGTGGAGTGTATTACCCTGGCCCGGTGGCACAGACCCTGTCAGTCGGCCGCGACCAGCTTGAGGTGCAGCATACCCTGCGGACTTCCGAATCGAACCGCCTGGTCTATGGAACGAATTACCAGACCAACACGGTCAACGGACAGAGCGTCATGCCGCCCCTGTCGCTGGCCTTGTCTTCCACGTCATTCACCGAAGACCTGCAGATTTTCGCCAATGACGAATGGCGCATTACGAAGCGGCTCCTGCTCAATATCGGCAACATGTTCGAGAGGGATGCCTACGGAAATAAAGATATGTCGCCGCGTGTATCGCTGAATTTCCATGTGACGCCGCAGAATACTTTCAGAACGGGAATTTCAGTTGCCTACCGGACGCCGGCATTGGCGGAAACCAACTTCCCGGCAATCCAGCCCGGAGCATTGATCATTCCCAGTGCAACGGCAACAAGCCCGGCGCTGACTCCGGAAAAAATGGTATCCCGCGAGATCGGTTATCTCGGTGAATTTCCGGGCTGGGACACCACACTGGATATGCGCCTGTTCAGCGATCTGTTGAGCAATGGAATTTTCCCCGACACGACAACAGGCATTTTTGTAAATGGAATGTCTGCCGAATATCACGGCTTTGAGGCCACGCTGAAAAAATCCTGGAATGAATCCGGCAACCTGACGTTAAATTTTGCGCATGAATTCGCAAGCAGCAACGCCCCGGCTTTGGCTGCGGCCGGTTACTCGTATATGCAGCCTGCCAGTTCATTGGTCGGCGGCGACAAACTTGCTGAAAGCCTGCCGCTGAACAATGTCAGCCTGCTTTACTCCCGGCACCTGACCGGTAATTATTCCTTCAGCACAGCTTATTACTATCAGAGCTCCCTGCAGCCATTTGACCGCGGGTGGATAGACTTTCAACCGCAGCAGCATCGGGCGGACCTGCGCATTGCCCGATCTTTTGAGGGTGCCGCCGGAATAAAGGGCAATGTGGCGCTGGTGGTGCAAAACCTGTTCAACCAGAATTACAGCGAATATATCGCCAGCAATGTCTTCAACCAGCGCGCCTATGTCATGACCGCAATCAACTGGTAAACGCGGTGCACATCTCCTTGCCACAAACACAGAGAATACGGTTTAAACATGCATTATGCGGGATGCTGTGGCTGCTTCTGCCCCTGCATTTTTCAGGTTATGCAGTTGACTTGCGTGTGCTGCTGGTGTTGAGCGGCAATGAGGCGCCCTATCGGACTTTTGCAACAACCTTCAGGCAGAACTTGCCTGCGGACATCCATGTCAGTACGCAAGAATACGCCGATTCATTTTCCGACAGCG
Organism: Pseudomonadota bacterium; assembly: GCA_021851345.1. Lineage (GTDB taxonomy): Bacteria > Pseudomonadota > Gammaproteobacteria > Burkholderiales > Gallionellaceae > Gallionella. The sequence goes on along the minus strand of JAJZEQ010000322.1, from coordinate 3,607 downwards.
GACGTCAAATTGACCTGATCGTCACGGTGGGAGATCAGGCGGCAGTTTCGGTAATCCCGCATACAGGCCACCCGGTTCTTGCAACAATGCTGACCAGCTTCAGATATGCCGAGCTGGCAAACAACCGCCAGCCGGGCGGGGAGCTCTCGGCAATTTTTGTCGATCAACCCTGGGACAGGCAAGTGAGCCTGTTGCGCGCCGCATTGCCGTCCCGCAACAGGATAGGCATATTGCTCTCTCCGGGAACGGATTGGAAAACAGAGCAGCTGCGCAGGCTGTTGCTGGATCGTGGCGCAACCCTGGTCACCCAGGTTGCCGATTCTTCCGGCGCATTGTCCGGCGACCTGGAGCGCGTCCTGTCACGCAGCGATTTGCTGCTGGCCATCCCGGACAACACCATCTATAACAGCAGCAACATTCGCGACATCATACTCAGCAGTTATCGCCACGGGATTCCGCTGGTGGGATTGTCCCAGTCCTATGTCAATGCCGGAGCGTTGTGCGCGGTCTTTTCCACACTGGAACAACTGGCTGCACAAACCGGTGCGGCGGTGATTGCCTATGCAAAATCGGGGCAGTTGTCCGGGCCGCAATATCCCGACTCTTACAGTATTGCAGTGAACCGGCAGGTGGCCCGGTCACTGGGAATTGAATTGCCATCCCTGGAAGTCATACGTAACCAGATGGACAAAACAAAGGGAGGCGAACCTTGAAAAAACTTAGTATCCGGCAGTTTGTCGCAGGGCTGGCACTGATCCCCATGCTGATCATGATAGTCAGCTTGCAGACCTATTTCCTGCAAGACCGATCTTCTTATCTGGACCGCGACTTTGTGGAACGGGGCAAACTCATCGCCCGCCAATTGGCTTCCAGCAGCGAATACGGCGTGTTTTCGAATAATCAAACTTTCCTGCAAGACTTGGCCCGGGGAGTCATGCAGCAACGGGATGTGCGCGGGGTCATGGTGCTGAACGCCGCTTCCGAAAAATTGATTGAAATGGGCGACTTTTCCGGTCTATCCGCGAATGCGACAGCCGATGCAAACCAGACCATGCCGGATCATTCGGACCCTGCCAATAAATTGCCGGTCAGCAAAGCCAACCCGGTATACAGCAGCGGGGAGAACCTGTGGATTTACCAGCCCATCCTTCCGGTGCAAGTGGCGCTTGGCGAGCTCGAGGTCAATCCTGTTGCAGAGCCGACCGGCGCGGTCATTCTGGAAATGAGCTGGACGCATATCAGGAAACTCAAGTCGCGCATGTTCTGGGCGATGGTGTTTGTGACAACGCTGTTTTTTTCGATTGCCGTTTTTCTGGCCTATTTCGTCAGCCGCCGTATCGCCTCCCCGATCAGAAAATTGAGCGATGCCGTGCAGATGATAGGTAGCGGACATCTTGAAACGCGCGTTTTTGTGTCCGACCGCGTCACCGAACTGAACAACATGGCGCAGGGCATAAATGCGATGGCCGCACAATTGCAAAAAGAGAGCATGAACCTGCACCGGCAAATCGAGGAAGCTACACGCATCGCCGCCACCGCTTTTGAGTCGCAGGAAAGCCTGATAATCACCGATGCCCAAGGCCTGATCCTGAGGGTCAACAAGGCATTTACTGAGAGCACGGGCTATACGTCCGAGGAAATCGTGGGCAAAAAACCGCGTCGCCTGCTCGACTCCGGCCGCCACCCCCCCGAATTCTACCGGGCAATGTGGGAGACCATTCATAGTACCGGGTACTGGCATGGAGAAATCTGGGACAAGCGCAAGAATGGCGAAATATATCCAAAGCTGCTTTCCATCACTGCCGTCAAGGGGGACGACGGGGCCATTACGCATTATGTCGGGTCGCACATCGATATCACCGAGCGCAAGGCGGCTGAGGAAGAAATCCAGTATCTGGCGTTTTACGACCCCCTGACGCGCCTGCCCAACAGGCGGCTGCTGCAGGACAGGATAAGGCAGGCGCTGGTTTCCAGTGCGCGCAGCGGTCTCGAGGGTGCGCTGCTGTTCATAGACCTGGACAATTTCAAGAACCTCAACGACACGCTGGGGCATGACATCGGGGATATGCTGTTGCAACAGGTCGGGCAACGCCTGGGGAAGTGCATACGCGAAGGCGACACTGTGGCGCGCCTGGGCGGCGATGAATTCGTGGTGATGCTGTTAAGCCTGGGCAAGCAGCCCATTGATGCGGCAGCGCAGGTCGAGGTTGTCGGCGAGAAAATACTCGCAGCCCTCAGCCAGCTTTACCAGCTTGGCCCCCACGCATACCGGTGCTCTGCCAGTATCGGGGCCACCCTGTTTAACGACAACCAGCAGGCGGCAGAAGAACTGATGAAGCAGGCCGACATCGCCATGTATCAGGCCAAGAAAGCCGGCCGCAATACCCTGCGCTTCTTCGACAGGAGGATGCAGGAAAATATCTCCTCACGCGTCTTGCTGGAAGGAGAGTTGCAAAAGGCGCTCGCGAAGCGCCAATTCCACCTGCATTATCAGATCCAGGTGGACAGTGCGTTCCGTCCCTGCGGTGCAGAGGCATTGATCCGCTGGCGGCACCCCGAACGCGGGCTGGTTTTGCCGGCCCAATTCATTCCGCTGGCGGAAGAGACCGGCCTGATACTGACGATAGGGCAATGGGTGCTGGAGACCGCCTGCGCCCAGCTCAGGGTGTGGCAGCAAGATGCGCTTACGCGCGACCTGACGCTGTCTGTGAACGTGAGTGCCAAGCAATTTCGCCAGGCCGATTTCGTGTCGCATGTGAAAACTGCCGTGAAGCACCATGCCATCAACCCGGTGCTGATCAAGCTGGAGCTGACCGAAAGCATGCTGCTGGAAAACATCGAAGACACCATTGCAAAAATGAACTCGTTGAACGCGATTGGCGTGAAGCTCTCTCTGGACGATTTCGGCACAGGTTATTCATCGCTGCAATATCTCAAGCGACTGCCGCTGGACCAGCTTAAAATCGACCAGTCCTTCGTCCGTGATATAACCTTCGATCGCAGCGACGTGGCGATAGTGCGCACCATCGTGGCCATGGCACGAAGCCTGGATATCGCCGTCATAGCCGAAGGGGTGGAGACGGAACAGCAACGGCAGCTTCTTCTGCAAAACGGCTGCTCCCACTATCAGGGGTTGCTGTTCGGCGACGCAGTTCCAATCGGAAGATTCATGACATTGCTTAAATAGTGCTGGCCGCAGTGGGTACTGCAGCGGCTGGCGGGCACAGCCCCAGATCGGATCGATCGTCTGCAATGAATCGGTTTGGGTTCGATCAGCCCGGTCCGGATTGAACTTGCTATCTGTTCCGCTGCCGCGACGGTTGCCGCTTGCGGCCATGAAGAGGACGTGCATCCGGGCGCTGCCCGAAAAAAACGCCCCACCGAAGTGGGGCGTTGTGCATTCCGGCATGCGCGGTTTATTGCGCTAACCCGGCCTGGTTTGGTCCGGCCGTTTTTGAGACTAGTCTCTGTCGCCGCTGAATGCCATCAGCAGGCTCAGCAGGTTGACGAAGATGTTGTAGATGTCCAGATACAAGCTCATCGTCGCCATCACGTAGTTGGTCTGGCCGCCTTTGATGATCTGGCTGATGTCGAACAGGATGTAGGC
>JAJZEQ010000115.1 GCA_021851345.1 Pseudomonadota bacterium | reverse complement strand
GCAGCACAAACCCGCCGCCCGCATTCACGCCATAAAGCAGGTGCGCGAGCGCCTCCTGATGGCGCTGGCTCATGTAGAGATAGCGGGGGTCGGGTGCGATCGAGAACGGCTCTTCGGCGAGGCCAAAGTAACTCTGGTACATGGGATGCCCGGGAGTTAAGATGTTGCGCCATTATAGCTGCAAGTCGTGTTCATCCGCGGATGAGTCGCCAACTTGAAATCCCGATTTGTGATTGCAAGTTTATGGATATGTCGCGTTATTTGAAATCGAAGGCGGCCAGGCCGTGACCGTGCTGGCGATACGCCATCAACGCGAAAAAATTTCTTTTGAAGGTTAGATAAAATGTGGCAAAGTAGGGATGTCGTTTGGTGAGGACAGAAACTGGGATCTGTTCAAGGCGGTTTTTGCAGCCATACGCGAACTCATGGCGCAACTGGAACCGGGGAAGAAGCACCCCGTCGGTTTTGCGCCCTAGGAAATGAAGCCAGCCGCTTTAGTTCTTTGGGCTTTATAAATGAAATGTGTTAATGCAAGGCCTGACCCCGTGTGCCTTTTTTCTAATTCACCTTTAAGGATTTGCAAATGATGTCTATTAAATCTCGCATTTTGCTGGCAAGCGCAGCTTCCCTGTTTATATTGAGCGCCTGTAACGGCAAAGCCGGAAATGCTCCCGCAGCGGGAGATGTCGCCGCCACCGTCAACGGCACCCCCATCAGCAAGGCTAGTGTCGACCAGATAGTCGGGCAGCGTTTGGCGATGGGCCAGCCTGACAGCCCCGAAACACGCAAAGCCATCATCAACCAGCTGGCTATGCAGATGCTCGTATCCGAGGAAGCGATCAAGAAAAACCTGGACAAGACGCCGGAAGTGGTCGACCAGCTCAACCTGACCCGGCAGTCCATCCTGGCCAACGCCTTCGTTCAGGACTATACAAAGAATAATCCTGTCAGCGACGACATGTTGAAAGCCGAGTACGACAAGGTCAAGGCACAGATGTCAGGTACCGAATACAAGGCACGCCATATCCTGGTGGATAAGGAGGCTTTAGCCAAGGACATCATCGCCAAGCTGAAAAAAAATCCCAAGCTGTTCGACAGTCTCGCCAAGGAATATTCAAAAGATCCGGGCTCCAAGGGTAATGGTGGCGAACTGGGTTGGTTCGACCCGCGCGACATGGTGCCGGAATTCGGTGCTGCCGTCGCCAAGCTTGCAAAAGGAAAGTTCACGCTTGAACCGGTCAAGACGCAATTTGGCTATCATGTGATTCTGTTGGAAGATTCCCGCACCAAGCAGGCTCCCACCTTCGAGCAAGTCAAACCCCAACTGGCCAGGCAAGTGCAAGATCAAAACCTGAAGAAACTGGTCGACGACATGATGTCAAAAGCCAAGATCGAAATCACCGCCTCACCTGCAGCTGCACCGGGCAAGAAACCGGAATAAGCGGGTTATAGCCGGGAGTGATGAAAGGGGCCGGGTCGAATTTTATGTAGTTGAAGAAATTCGAACCCGGCCACTTTATTTTTTGGGTGATCCCGGAGAAGCGTCCTTGATCCGATCCGGATTGTTTATGTAGTCACAAATTGTGACCGCAACAACTGCGTCTTGTGAAAAAGATGAAGCTGCCTCTTTTAATTGCCCTGTAACTTATGAATCCAGCCAAAGCATCAACCCGCGATGTCAGTGCCCAAATTTCACGGCTGTTCGTGCATCCCGTCAAATCCTGCGCGGGGGTCGAGGTGCGCGAGGCATTGTTGACCGATACGGGATTGGAGCTGGATCGGGCCTGGATGGTGGTGGATGCGCAGGGCGTATTTGTCACGCAGCGCGAGCAACCCAGTATGGCTCTGGTTCGCCCGCATATCGAACCCGATGAGCTGGTGCTGGGCGCGCCCGGTATGCCGGACTTGCACATCGCGCTGGAGCTAATGAAACAGACCGTATCGGTAAAGGTCTGGGATGATGAAGTACCCGCCTTCGATATGGGCGACGAGGCTGCGCAATGGTTCACTGAATTACTGTCGATGTCCGCAGAGGCGAGCCATGCTTCCCGCGCTTATAGATTGGTCCGATTTGATCCCGCGCACCGGCGTGCTTCCAGTCTGGAATGGACAGGCGGTGTGCAAGCCCTCAACCTGTTCAGCGATGGATATCCGCTTTTGGTGCTCAGCGACGCGTCGCTTGCAGAACTGAATCAGCGATTGGTGGCCGCAGGCCATGCCAGCGTCGGCATCGAACGCTTCAGGCCCAACATCGTGCTGTCGGGACTGCATGCGCACGATGAGGACAGGTTGGGCGTGATGCACTTAGCGGCAGGCGCTGAAGAAGTTTTGCTGAAGCCGGTCAAGCCCAGCCCGCGCTGTCCCATTCCCAATGTCGATCCGCAGACTGCTGCAATCAGCCCCGAAGTCGGCGATACCCTGCAAAGTTATCGGCAGGATGCCCGTGTAGAAGGCGCGGTGACTTTTGGCATGAACACCATTGTCCTTCAGGGTGTCGGCGCCACATTGCAAGTGGGGCAGACAGTGACGGCGGATTTTGATTTTGGTTGACTGACTGCGGAGAAGCAAGTCGACCGGCCCTTTTTGACCTTTACATAACTCATGACAAGTTCCATACGGCAGCCGTCATTGGCGCGAACGAAAAACACTCACCACGAACGGACTTACTCCCCCGCAACCTTTTATTGAGGTTTCCATATTTGATGACAGTGACACATCTTTCTGAATGCGGTAAGGGGAAATTAAAAAACTGGCACGTCATTCCCGCGAATTCGGGGAATCCAGAGTGCCTCGTCATTGCAACAAGGCTTCAGCTGCGAGCGATGGCACAAACACCTGTCATTGCGAGGAGGCGAAGCCGACGTGGCAATCCAGATGGTTTAAAAAAATGCATCTTGGTCTTGCTGGATTGCTTCACTTCGTTCGCAATGACGGCATGGGTGTCGTGAATTATGGAAGCATCAATAGTTTGGAAATGGAATAAGACCGGTGATACCGGGGAGGCGGCATGAGAGGCATTGACGTGCGTAATCAATGCGCGTAAATTATGCGCATAATAAACGTTAAGGAAAAGCCGTGAGCAATATTGTTTTTGACCGGGCCGCGCCCAAGAAATCGGTCAATCTCAGCATTAACGCCGATCTGTTGCAGCAGGCAAAACGGCTCAACATCAATCTTTCACAGACGCTGGAGCAGCATCTGGCCGAAATCATCCGGCAAGCGCAGCGCAGACTATGGCTGGCGGAAAACCAGAGCGCACTGGATGAATACAACCGCCGTATAGAAAAGCACGGCACGTTCAGTGACGGCTTGCGGCGGTTTTGATGGCGCAGTTTGATGTCTACCTGAATCCGAATGTGGCCACGCGCAAGTCCATTCCCTACCTGCTGGATGTTCAGGCCGACTTGCTGGATACATTGGCAACCCGTGTTGTGGTGCCGCTGATACTGGCGGAAGAAATGGGGCTGGCAGCCAAACACCTCAATCCGCAATTCAAGATCAAGGGTGTGGCCGTCGTGATGTCCACCGCGGAGCTGGCGGGTGTGCCCAGCCGTTCGCTGGGTGACAAAGTCACCACGCTGAAAAGCAAGCGCGATGAAATCATCGCCGCACTGGATATACTGTTCACAGGTATCTGATGCGGGGCATGTAACAGGTTTGGCATGCCAGCCACGCGGCTGCGATTGTGTAGAATGCCGCAGAAGGCGAAGAAGCAATGGCTGACAGGGAGCTGATTACGTCGGATGAGTCCGCAAATTTGAGGTTTCAATTTGGTACCTCAAGTTTATTAAACCGTGGTCTGTCCGCGATTGTTGTATGGTGAATTGGGAATTTGTCGATGCAGGGTTAAGATATACGAAGTTTGCACAGAAGGAGAATGTCATGGGAAAACAGGAAATCGTCGCACAGGCATTAAAGCTCGATCCCGCAGAACGTTTTGACCTGGTTGACCAGATATTGCATAGCCTCGATAAACCAGACCCTGAAATTGACCGTGTCTGGCTCGAAGAAGCGGAGAAGCGGCTTGCTGCCTATCGTGCAGGCAAGGTTAAAGGCATACCAGCAGAAGAGATTTTCGGAAACATATAGAGCTGGAGCCCAACTAATTTTTAAAAGAATTTGACTCCGTCCCCCAAGTAATCCTATCGGCTTTGCACCTTGGGAGAAAAAATGAAACCGTGGTCTGTCCCCGATTGTTCTATGCGAGCCAGGCCCCTTTAATTCCTCGTAAAATTTACAAAATTAGGATTGTATGAGCTGGAAAGAATACGAGACGTACATTACGAGGCATTTCCAACGCCTTTTTCCTGACACATCAATTCAGCATGACGTGCGCCGCGAAGGATTGATTTCAAAAACACAAAGACAAATCGATATTCTGATCGAAGGCCGAGTTGCAGGATTCGATCTCAAGATCATAGTTGACTGCAAGTATTTCAATAAAAATGTAGACGTAAAAGACGTCGAGTCCTTTTTAAGTTTTCTTCAAGACCTAAAAGCAAGTAAAGGAATATTGATTACAAACAAAGGATATTCAAGGGCTGCTTATAATAGGGCTACATTTGACAGTCAGGATATTGAACTCAGAATTATTGACTTTGGGGACCTTGAAAAACTTCAGGGTTTTCTTGCGATACCTTATTCTAAATCAGAGTGTGCGATTGTATCGTCGCCTCCCGGCTGGGTCGTCGATGCTAAGCGTGGGAAGAAGTACTTAGCATCATTCTATCCAGCGGGGCTTACGCAAACTGAGGCATTTCATACTGCCGGTTTTATATACCTTGCGTTTAGCCACAAAGATAAAGACTGGCCGGATTTGCCAGCTTTACTTGCCAAACAAAATGAGGGGGCCAAAAGGCACTACAAAAATCCCAAGATTGAGTATTTGGATACAATTAAGAGGGATGATTGTACGTTGACTCTCAGAGTTATTGATGCACAGGAAATGCGTGACTCCATCGAATACACAATGTTTCTCGATTATCCATCTGTGATTATTTATATGACGCTATTGACGAATAGAAGAGATGAGAAAGATTGCCTTAAAAAACTCGAGTGGATCGCTGAGAAGTTAATTAAAGGAAATGTAATATTTGATAAGAATGCATATCCAATCAATGTGCAAATGTAATCTCAACAATTCGAAGCATTCCAACAACTAAATGTGGTCAACATCAAATAATAATCATGCCCAACCCCACCGATAAAATCTGGGACCACGAACGCCAGCGACGCAACCGCAAGCTGGAGCGGGCTGCATCGGTGTTGGGCGCGTCGCTGCGCGACAAGGTGGTGAGCGCCGATCAGGCGGTGCGCCTGCTCGAGGCCGTGATCGAACCGGGCGACCGCGTGTGCCTGGAAGGCGACAACCAGAAGCAGGCGGATTTTCTGGCGCAGGCGTTGACGCGCGTCGATCCCGCGCGGGTGAATAAATTGCACATGCTGCAATCGGTGCTGGCGCTGCCCGAGCATCTCGATCTTTACGAGCTCGGTATCGCCGAGTTGCTCGACTTCTCGTTCTCCGGCCCGCAGGCCGCGCGGCTGGCGCGCATGGTCGGCAAGAAGCAGATACGCATAGGCGCGATCCACACTTATCTGGAATTGTTCAGCCGCTATTTCGTCGACCTGACGCCGCATGTCGCGCTGGTGGTCGCGCAATCCGCCGATGCGCAGGGCAATCTGTACACCGGCCCGAACACCGAGGATACGCCCGCGATCGTCGAGGCTACCGCGTTCAAGAAC
>JAJZEQ010000029.1 GCA_021851345.1 Pseudomonadota bacterium | reverse complement strand
TGCCGCGCGCGGTCAGTTCGCGCAGGCGCTGCCAGATCAGGTGGCGCGCCTGCGGATCGAGCCCGGTGGTCGGCTCGTCGAGAAAAATCACATCGGGGTCGTTCACCAGCGCGCGCGCCAGCGTCAATCGCCGTTTCATTCCGCCGGACAGTGTCGGCACCTTGGCATCGCGCTTGCCGGTCAGGTTCGCGAATTCCAGCAATTCCGGCATGCGCGCATTGATCTTCGCATCGCTGAGGCCGAAGTAGCGGCCATACACCAGCAGGTTTTCCGCGACGGTGAAATCCGGATCGAGATTGTCTATCTGCGGCACGACGCCGACGCGCACTCGGGCATCACGCGCCTGTTGCGGCACGGCATGACCGAGCAGCTGCAAATCGCCCTCGTCCGGGGTAATCAGGCCGAGCAGCAGGCGCAAGGTGGTGGTCTTGCCCGCGCCATTCGGCCCCAGCAGGCCGAAACACTCGCCGCGCTGTATCGACAGATTCAGCCCGTCCACCACCACCAGGTCGCCGTAGCATTTGCGCAGGTTGCGCGCGCCCAGCACTGAGTTCATGGCCGCTTTCCAAAATGATGCAGCACAATCTGCTTGAGCTGGGTCAGCCTTCCGTGGAAAAAATGCCCCGCTCCCGCCAGCACCGTGACAGCGAGCTGTTGCGGGCGCGCCCACTGCAACATCTCGTGCAGTTCCACCACCTCGTCGAGGTCGCCGTGGACGATCAGCGTGCCGGCAGGCACATGCGGCATCGCGAATCGCCCCACTGCCGGGGCGATGAGTACCAGCTGCTGGGGCTGCAGTTCTGCAGCAGCACGCGCCTGCACATAAGCGCCGAAGGAAAAGCCCGCCAATAGCAAAGGCAGCCCCGGAAACTCGCCGCGCATGAAATTGGCAGCCGCGATCGCGTCCGATGTCTCTCCGTTGCCTTCGTCATAACTGCCGGCACTCTGGCCCACGCCGCGAAAATTGAAGCGCAGCGTGGCGTAACCCAATTCCTCAAAAGTTTTGGCAAGCGTGGTAACGACCTTGTTGTCCATAGTGCCGCCCATGATGGGCAGGGGATGCGTGATCACCGCAACTGCGAGCGGTGCGGTGTCCGGGAGGTGAATCACCCCATCGAGGCTGCCTGCTGCGCCGGGGATGGAAATATTTTTCTGTGTGGGCATTTAAGTTATGGGAGTCTGAAAATTCAGTGGAGAGTTCAAGGTCGGATGAGGCACAAATGTCTCCTGTCGGCCTGCAAGTGACATCCCGGATCGCGTTTATCGACTGGCTGCAGCTAAACATCTTCCGGATGACCGAAACTAAAGTCGGTTCGCCGAATTGCCGGTTCGGACCAATCTAATGGGTACCGGGAAATGGCCGCTCCTGTTGCGTGATTATTGCGCGGTGCGACGAATCATTGGCAGGCTGATTCGATTTAATTAAGTCCATCAAAATAAATCTGGCTTCGTAGCCTGCTCCTGCAGGCGTCAGGTGACCGGAATCCATGGTCATTATATCCATACTGTCTTCGGCTGTCCGGGTCAGGCAACCGTCCGGGTTGCACAGGATGGCAAGACTGGAGATGTATTGTATGTTGTGTGCTGCCGCCAGATTGCGCATCGCCCTGTCCAGACGGACGGTCTTATCAGCATCTTTCATGGGCATGCGTAGCGGCGGCCTTTTATGTTCTTTGCGATAGTACGAAAAGATAATCCTGGGTAATTCTTCTCCCCATGCCGGATCTGGTCCCAACAAAACAATATTTGCGATTCCGGCTTTTTTTAGTAAATTGATTGTGGTTTCAAGGCTGGCCAAGTCGCCAGCGTTCGTCCAATTGGCATGGAGCAGAACGATTTCGGGCCTTGTCTTTTCTATCAGCGCTAAATCCTCATCATTAATTCTTTTGCAGAATTTTTCATCCGCATCATATTGTCCTATCAGTGGCTTGCAACCTGACGCAGTAAACTGGGCAATTCCAAACAGATAGTCTTTTTGCATTGTCTTGAGCCCCGCATACAGCGCTGCTGCGTGCGAATCGCCCCACAGAAAGATCAGCGGCCTTTTGTGTTCCAGGCATACAGCGGAAAATTGATCACTGTCCTCCAGAAAGCATTGGCCCAGCCGAAAATCCTTGGCAAGATCGGGTTTATAGCCCATCAGCTCGGGGCTTATTTGCATCATTCTAAAACTCAGTCCATCGCGCTGATAGGTATTGAAGCCTATAAATGCGATCAGGGCGAGCAGCGCACACAGGACCACGACTATCCGGTTGCCTTTTGCCTTGAACCGGATCGGCCTCTCGATTGCCCAATAAGTCAGCCAGGCTAAGAATAGCGATGCCAGGACGGCGGCGATACGAACCCTGGTCGGGGGGATGCCTGAATCCGTGATGCGCAAAAAGGACAATATGGTCCAGTGCCACAAATAAAGCGGATAGCTGATCAATCCTATCCACACCAGCACACGGTTACCCAAAAAATGGCGGTTTACCCATGCCGTTGGTTGTGCAGAAATTACCAGGAATGCACCTAATGTAGGTAAAAGAGCCCACCAGCCGGGAAACGCTCTTTGCTGATCAATGCTGGCTACCGCGATGACGATCAGCAGCAGGCCGAGCATCGATTGCAGATTGGTGTCTTTGGGGAGATGGTGCGGCTTGTGCAGTGTCAGGTAGGCCAGCATCCCGCCCATCATCAACTCCCAGAAACGCGATAGCGGCGAGTAAAAGTCTGCAACCTGATCGGAGGAAACAGTAAATACGTTTACTGCAAACGATGCCGCGGCTATCAATATCGTAATGGCCAGGAAATTCAGCCTGTACTTCCAGACCAGCCCCAATAACAGCGGCCAGAAAATGTAGAATTGTTCCTCTATGCCCAGCGACCACAGATGCAGCAATGGTTTTGTGTAACTGGCCTTGTCAAAGTATCCGGCCTCGTTCCACAAAACCAGGTTGGAAACGAATCCGGCTCCCGCCGCAATGTGTTTGCCCAATTGCTTGAACTCGTCGGGCAACAACAGATACCAGCCTGCGGCATAGCTTGCAACCAAAACCAGGATCAGCGCGGGGAAGATGCGTTTGATGCGGCGCGCATAAAAGTCATAGTAGTTAAAGGTGTTTTTTTCCAGATTCCCGAAGATGATGCTGCTGATCAAAAACCCGGAGATCACGAAAAAAATGTCCACGCCGACAAAGCCGCCCTTGATCCACTCGGGGAAGGCATGAAATCCGACGACCGAAAGGATCGCGATTGCGCGTAACCCGTCTATATCCGGACGATATTTCGGGTGAATTGAATATTGTGGATTCATAAAAGGGTAGCCTTCATATTGGATATGCCCTGGAAGGCCGTGTATATCTGGAGCGGGAATTCATCAGGAAAAATAGAGTCTGCCAGAAAAAAGAATGTTTGGTACGTGCCCATCGTGAGTCAATCACAATCTGAAGACTGTCTATTCGCTTCACGGAAAGATTTTCGCGGGCTTAAATTTTCAGCCGCTCGACGACGCGACCGTTCTGCAAATGCTCCGCGATGATTTCGTCGAGATCGCTCTCGTCCACATAGGTATACCAGGTGCCCTCGGGATAAACCACGATGACAGGACCTTCATCGCAGCGATTCAGGCATCCGGCGGAATTGATGCGGATCTTGTTCAGGTTGTTGGCGATGCCCAGTTGCTTGACCTTGTTCTTCACATAATCGCGCGCCTGTTGGGCGCGGTGGTCGTTGCAGCAAGCGCTGCCGTCCTCGCGCTGGTTGGTGCAGAAGAAAACATGCTTGTCGTAAAAGCTCACGGGATACACCGAATAATTAAAAAGATGAGGAATTATACTTTCCGGATGCGCCACAGGTGAAACAACAGCAGCAAAGGGAAGACCAGCGTGATGGTCTGCGCCAAGCCGTTAAAACTGGGCGGATGCCTGTAATGCCAATGGTAAATGGACATCTATTGAAGCTTCCATGGTTGGCGACGGTTTATTTCCCCCATACCAACTCCTCCAACTGTGGGAGAAGGACTGGACTTCCCTTTCCCCGCGGGGGAGAGCTTGTGCGAGGTGGCAGATTGATGGCGGGGGTGATTTTTATTCGCGGCAACATTTTTGAGAATCGCTGGGCTGCTAGGCAGCCATGAAACCAGGCAATTTGGATGCCTTGACATCAAAGAACGCCGTCGCCCTACATCCCAGCCGTCGATTTTTAGCGCCGATCAGGCAATCAGCAAAATCGGCAGCAGTATCCTTCCACATAAAAAGAGCTTCCTCGATGGACGGCTCATCTTCAAATTGGATATCGATCGCATCAAGTAAGCCGGAAATGGCTGCGATGATCTGATTCTTGGGTACGGCGTATCGGCTGCGCAGCACCCATTCCGATTCCATGAGAACCAACTGGTTTACGAAAATGCGGCGGCCTGCTGCAACTTCACGCTTGATCAGTTTGCGTGCCTTTTCAAACTGGATTTCGTCGTCCCGAACCAGAAAACGAACGAGAACGTTGGTGTCGATTCCGAGCATCAGCGTGACAGTTGCTCAACAGAAACAGGCTTTCGCCCCTTCTTGTGCAGTGTGCCCGCCAGTTCAGTAATGTTCTTGCTTTTCACGCGCATGACGACGGTGTCATCCGGCATCAACGTGAATGTCATTCGGTCTCCGGCCTTCATACGAAGACTATCCCGAATTTCCTTGGGAATGGTCGTTTGGCCCTTGCTGGTAAGTGTGGCATCGGTTGTCATCTCAAACTCCTTTAATCCTTACATAATTTATTATAGTAAGGATAATTAAAAAGGGCAATCGGGAAGATTTTGTGCCTGAATGAGCGTCCGCTATCTGGAGTTTTCTCGACTGACCGTCTTTGGCGAGAAGCGGGCCTGTAATTTAAAAAGTTGCGGAATTAAACTTTCCGGATGCGCCACAGGTGAAACAGCAGCATCAAAGGGAAAACCAGCGTGATGGTCTGCGCCAAGCCGTTAAAGTTGAGCAGATGCCCGTAATGCCAATGGTAAATGGACATCGAGGCCGAGGGGGCGCTGCTGTCGAGCAAAAAATTTACAATCACAAAATAGGAAATTGAAACAAGTGCGCCCAGGGCTATCGCCACCGCGCGGGGCAACCATAGTATCGTCAGCAGCAGCATCACCCCCAACAGCATTCCCAGCACCGCTGTACTGTTGAGCCACAACAATAAAGCCCAGGATTTCAGCAGCAGCGCAGCGGCAATGAATTTCGCCAGTGCTTCCAGCATCAGCACTGCCAGCATCGTTGCCACGATCTTGCGCGGCTCGCGCAGCAAGGTCAGCATCAGTATCCCCAGCATCAACAAATTCAGCATGACGGCACCGCTTTCCAGCGCATCAAACCGCGCGGAAGGCGGCGGCAGAAAAGGGTGGTGCGCCACTTCGGTGATGAACACATTTCCCAGCATCGGCAAGGACGGGTTAACCTGGCCGAACATCCATAACGCGATCAATGCCAGGCCAAAATCCATTGCATGGCCATGCCGGAACAACTGGCTGCGCCAGCGTGTCAGGCGGGAAAAAAACCAGGTCCAGGAAGTCATGCTGACCGCCAGCAATGAGCCTATCAATGCGCCCGCACTGTTATTCAGCAAATCCAGGTTGGAACTGGTTCGCGAGGGCAAATACATTTGCAGATATTCCATGCTTGCCGACAGCAATATGCCGATGCACAAGCCGAGAATCACACTGGGCAGCGCGCCGAAGCGCGCACGCAGTGCCAGGGCAACCAGAAATCCGAATGGCAGG
>JAJZEQ010000083.1 GCA_021851345.1 Pseudomonadota bacterium | reverse complement strand
TGCTACGCACCACGGCAACACCGTGATTAAAAGAATGTGGTTGATTCTGCCAATATTGTTCAAATCAACCACTATTGAATTCTATGCCACTGCCAGCCTATCTATTTGTAAGCCCGCTCATTGCGACATCATCGTTTGCAAAATATATCTGAAGCCGTCACAGCACTACCTCACTAAAGCCTTTTAATGCACGTTCTCACGCCAGTCCATCGACCGCGAGCATAAACCGCGCGTCCCTTGCTATATATCCCTCTCGATCGCCTCGACACACACGTCGAGCAAGCTTCCTGTCATTCACCCCCGCACAGTCTTTTTGCTTCGCAAGTGTTCATCCGATGCCGTTTTGCGAGACGGCTCCGAGAAACATTTTTTCAACACAAACGAGGTAAAAATCATGTCCGCAAATCGCACAAATAATCAGTCTGGCAGCAACAGCAAATCTCAAGTCGAGACTCACCAAGAATCATTTATCAACTACGCGAAACTTTCAGACCTCGAATTGCTGGGAAAACTGATAGGCGTAGAGCAGGCGCAAAAGATGTACACCGGCACCCTTAGCACGATGTTTGCAGCCAAAGGACAAGCCCCGGAGCAATGCCAGGTCGCACGCGAATTACTCACCCGCTGGATGCATGAAGAAATGCAGGAGGTCGACGCCATGAATTCACCCAAGGCAGTCAGGGACTTTTTAACCCTGCACTTTGCCGGACAGGAATACGAAAGTTTTGTGGTGATTTTTCTGGACGCACAGCACCGCGTTATCAAGGCATCCGAGCTTTTCAGGGGCACCTTGACACAGACCAGCGTCTACCCTCGCGAAGTCGTTAAAGCCAGTCTTAAACACAATTGCGCGGCAGTAATACTGAGCCACAACCACCCCAGCGGCGTATGCGAGCCAAGCAAGGCAGACGAAATGCTAACCACCGCATTGAAGCAAGCCCTCGCACTGGTAGACGTGCGCGTACTGGATCATTTTGTAGTAGCCGGAAATAAAACAATGAGCTTTGCAGAGCGCGGCTTAATTTAAGGATGGACGAAATCATGAACACAGAAACCATCAAGGGCACATCGAATTTCACTTTAAACATCGACTGCGAAAACTTGGCCTTTGAAGATGATGCAGCCCCCGAGCTTGCAAGACTATTGCGGGAGATCGCAGACCGGATCGAAAGCGGCAGCATGGCGGGAAACATCCGCGACATCAACGGCAACAGAGTTGGCAGCTTCAAAACCAACTAATTTTTTAAACATAAGGAGATTCACACCATGAACACCATCAAATTGCCAGCCACCAAATTACAAGCCGCCGCCGCTTTGTCCCAAATGAAAGGCTTTATTGGCAGAAGCCAACTTGCAACCATAGACGCCGGAGTCTGGAGCGAAGAAAGACAGTTTTTTTACGACAAACTGGTCGAAATGGCCGAGATCATAACCACGATGCCAGTTACCTACCAAACGGACGGGCAGGGCGATCAAGCCATCGCTCAGCTTCATTACTTCACCGCAGGCTGTGACTGGTACATCACCGAGCGCGATTGCGAAACCGAAAAATTGCAAGCCTTCGGTAAAGCGAATCTGGGACACGGTGCTGAGCTGGGCTATATCTCAATCGTTGAGGTGTTGACGTGCGGTGCGGAGCTGGATTTGTACTGGACACCCAAACCTCTTGGCCGGTGTCCGGCATGACCTGCACGCACCCATGCACCCACACCCAAGGCCTGGGTACGGGTGGCAGCCCCCTTGTAAAATCAGGGCCGCTTTCCAGGTGGCCCATTCTGAAAAGCGGCCCGCCAGCCACATTCATGAACAACGCAGGGCTGGCATAATGCGATGGAAATCCAGATCGCCAACGATTGTTCATCGACAGCGAAACAGGTCCGCTACAATCAATCCCTCGATGCCGCGCCGCGGCCACAGGATATTTCTTGAGGGGAAGCAATGATTACCTGGTTCCAGCTCTGGCCGGTGCTGTTGATGCCGTCGGCAATATTGTCGGCGCTGGCCGCGATCCCGACCCTCATGGTCGGTGGCAGGCTGCTCGGCGGCGGCCCGGTGCGCGAGTTTTACCTCAACCACTTTGTCTTGCCGTTGCTGCCCGGCGATGCTGCGGCTGCGCTGGTGGGCTGGTTTTCTAGCGCAAGCGCTTTCCATGAGTGGCTGCTGGCGCTGGCCGTATCGATCAATCTCAATGCACTGCTGTTGCCCTTGCTGTATGTCCTGGGCGTTTTCATCATCCGCTTTTCCGCATGGGCGTCGAAGAAAGACATTCAGCTTAAACGCGAGTCGGTGCGCTGATCCGGTTTCATGATCCGGGACGTGGTGCCCCAGTTCAAGGAAGCGCACGTTTTCGTGTCGCACGTTTCCGGTGCAGATATTTCGTGCACGAAACGTTTCAACGTGTTAACGTTTCCGATTTTTTCCGGTTTGCAAAATTCCCAACCTCATGGAGATTCGATTATGAAGAAGCTGTTTATTCCGGTTGCCTGTTGCGTCGCCGTGCTGATGGCGCTGCCCGCCGAGGCGACCATGCAGCTGCCCAGTTACGCCCAGGACACGGGTGTGCAGCAAGCCGTCCAGACCAAGGGCAAGGCTTTTACCGACCTGATCTCCATGATCGTGGCGATCCTGGCGATCATCGGCATGCTGATCGGGGCCGGATACTACGGTGTGGGCAACGGCGAGCAGGGTAAAAAGTATCTGATCGGCGGCGTGGTCGCCCTGATCATCGCCGGTTCCGTTTATGGAATCGCAACCATGGCCATAAACTGATTGCCGCCTTTCAACGCGCGGCTAAAGCCGAAGGAAATCTTTGGCATGCCGATGGCGGCCGCCATCGGCATGGGCGTTGCGTTGATCTTCGGCGTTCTGTCGTTGCTGCTGCCGCTGGTTCTGAAATTACTGGCTCTGCCGGTCATGCTGGCCGGCCTGGCGGGGGCCGCACTGGCGTTTTACTTCGGCGATGAGCTGCAATGGCTCGACATCAGGTGGCGGAGCCGCGACGAGAACAATCGCCTTACGTCAGACGTGTTTTTTTTCGAGACCGGGGATGGGCAAATGATAGCGTCGAAACAATATCCCGATCTTTATACCTGGTCGCATCCCTACGGTGAGTCGGTCATTTGCCACCAGGACGGCGCGTGTTCCGTTTCCATTGGCTGGAACGGCATTGATTCTGAAATGCTCACCGCGGGCGAGAATGCGCTCAAGTGGAGCGAGCTTTACACCCTGATCGGATTGCTGGGTCAGGCGTATTGCGCCGAGTTTCATTTCTGGCGCGAATCGGATGCGTCGCTCGCCTCTGAATATCTTGCGCACAACAGCAAGATAATCCGGGGCCACGGAGTGGCCGAGGCGGTACGCGAGGCGATGGCCGACCACCTCGCCCCCTACGGCATGTCGAACCGCGTCGCCCTGGTCTTGACCCGCATGCCGCCGCGACGCGCTTTCATGTCTTTCATCATGGGCGGGGCCAGGCGCGAACTCCTGCAACAGGGAGACACCGCAGACGAGCTGCTGGCGGCGGCCAGGACGCTGGCCCGCAAATTGCCGGGGGGCCGGATTCATTCGTATCACGAATACGTGCAGGACATGGTGCAAAGCTATGACCGCGCCCGGTTCCTGCGTGGCCATGCCGCCAGAATAGAGGAGCGCTTCCTGATCAGCGAGCAGGTTTTGAGTGAAGCGCCGCGGCTCGACGGCCAATTGTTGCGCGTGGGCCGCCAACTCACCAAGGTATTGCTGGTGAGCATGTATCCCGAGGCGGGGCCGGGCTGGTTTGTCGGCCTGGCTGCGCTGCCGGTCCCGCTGCACGTCACGCAAATCATCATCCCGGTCGATACCCGGCAAACCCTGCGCGCCAGCGAGCGTGCCAGCGACCTTGCGGAAGGCACGCAGGGGAAAAAAGGCCGCAGCGAAAAGCAGAAAACCATCAACGACCTGGCTGGTTTTCAGCACTTTGTCGCAGAAAACAATCTCGGCCTGTTCAAGAATGCCTGGATCATCCACCTGCACGGCACACCCGACGAGCTGGACGTCAACGAACGCGCCGTGACCGACTGGATCGCGTCGGCGGGCGGTCAGGTTAAAGCCGCGGATTACTTCCAGCTGCCCTACTTCCGCGCCGGCCAGCCGGGACAGGGTTATCGCTGCCCGAAGTTCCGCACCGACCACACCTGGCAAATCGCCAACATGGCCCCGGTGCAGGTGTACCGCAGCGGCGAGCGCAACCCGGAATCGTTGCGCCTGGGGGCAAGCGGTGCGCTGATCGGCTTCAGTACCAGCACGCAAATCGTGCCGCACAGTTTTACCGTGGCCATTACCGGCGGCGGCAAGGGCGTGGAGAAAGTCGCGCAAATCGCCGAGACCTATCCGTTCGGGATTGACTGGTACATCGCTGAAATTGGCGGTTCATACAAATGGATCGTGGAGGGCTTCGGCGGCGTGTACTCCAAAATTGATCCGTCTGAGACGGTGGTGAACCCGCTGCCACCCTACAGCGTGGCAGACGTTAATGCCTCGCTCCCGCTCGATGCCAAGCTGGCCGGCGGTACGATCAATGCGCTGGCCTTCCTGCTTACGGATGGCAGCACCGAGCTGCCCATACACCATGCCGCAGCAGCACAACGCGCCCTGCAGATGCTCTATACAGATATTCCGGAAGGCAAAGAAGCGCCGACATTGGCTGATTTTCTGGTGGAAATTGAGAGTGGGGCGAAAGACCTTGCCAGCGAGCCGCAACGCCGCGCCGCGCAGGAAATGACGCAGAATCTGAACAGTTTTCTGGAAACCACCGAAGGGCGTATTTTTACCCGGCCAGACAACCTGGTGCTGTCCGAGGGCATTACCGGCGTTGACCTGAAAGAGGTTGACCGGGCCAGCCCCAAGCTGCTCAAGTTTTATCTGGTGTTCCTCGCGCTACGCTTCAATCACCTGGCCTTTGCACGCCGCAATCCGGCGCGCGTGCTGCTCGATGAAATGCACAAGTTCGTGGCCATCGCCCCGGACGTCGTGGGCAGGCTCATCTCCGAACTGGCCCGCATGGGGCGCAAGGATGCGGCGGCGATCGACCTCGTCACGCAAGGCGTGGCCGAGATCGACATCATCGAGGCGGAAGTGCTCAACTCCATGCCGCAGCGCACCTTGCTGTACCGCTCCGACGGCTGGGACGCCATCGCAAACCGCATCGCCATGCCGGCGGGGCCGCTGGCTATCTGGAAGCGATACCCTTATCCGCTCAACTTCGATTACCGTCCTGCCCTCAAGTGCGTCGGGCAGGACTATTACAACCTGCACCTGACCTTCCCCAACCTGCTGCTCGACCTGTCGGCCACCAGTCCGGAGGATCTGGACCTGAAAGACCGGATCGGCCTCACCGTCAGCGATCCGCTGGAACGCCTGCGACTGTTCCGCCAGAAAAAGGAAAACCGGAAATGACCCGGAAAATGACCATGGGAATGAAAAGACTGCCTGCGTTCATCTTCGTATTGTTGGCTGTCGTGGCGGCACATCCCGCACAGGCTTTTTTGGGGTTCGGCGACGTGACTTACGACCCCGAGAATTATGCCGAAATGACCAAACTGTATGAACAAACAAAATCCATGTACGCCACCGCCATGAAGCAGCTCGACAGCATGGCAAACGTGGAAAGGTCGATCAGGGATGCGCAGCAGGCTTACGACTCGCTGGCCTCCTTCAGCCTGAAACAGGCGGTGGCCGGATTGACGCCGGACGGCAGCAACATGAAGACCATCGCCGGATTGCGCGACG
>JAJZEQ010000226.1 GCA_021851345.1 Pseudomonadota bacterium | reverse complement strand
GATCTCGTTGATCATCGTGGTGTGGCTGTCGGTGCCGACCAGCGTGTCCGGGTAGTACACGCCGTCCTTCGATTTGTGCACGCCGCGCGCCAGATACTCCAGGTTCACCTGGTGCACGATGCCGATGCCGGGCGGCACAACCTTGAAAGTGTCGAATGCCTGCATGCCCCACTTCATGAACTGGTAGCGCTCACTGTTGCGCTGGAATTCCAGTTCCATGTTCTGCTCGAGCGCATTCTTGTTGCCGTAATGGTCGACCTGTACCGAGTGGTCCACCACCAGATCCACCGGCACCAGCGGCTCAATCAGTTTCGGGTTCCTGCCCATGCTGCTTGCAACGCTGCGCATCGCGGCGAGATCGGCGAGCAGCGGCACGCCGGTGAAATCCTGCAGCACGATGCGCGCGACGACGAACGGGATTTCTTCGGTGCGCGGTGCATTCGGTTTCCAGTTCGCCAGTTGGCGCACATGCTGTTCGGTCACCTTCTTGCCGTCGCAGTTGCGCAGCACGGATTCCAGCACGATGCGTATCGAGACCGGCAGGCGCGATATCTTGCCCAGTCCGGCGGCTTCCAGCGCGGGCAGAGAATACAGCTTGCCCTGCTTGCCGCCGGAGAGGCTGAAGTTTTTCCGGGTGTTGAAAAGATTTTGTGATGCGGTAGTGGACGACATGGCAGGCTCCGAATGTGCGGGACGTAAATTCAGGATGCGATTATAAGGCGTTGCACCGTGTCCGTCTTGTCAGGTTGGCTTTATTTATATCTTCCTGCCCGGCAGGATTGGAATTAATATGTTCCTGTCCGGGGCTATAAGCTATATTGATGAATCTGCAACACAGGGGGCATTGCGTGGCCGGTGATTTGGAGTGTCCATTTGGCAACAGTGCTGCCCCGGGCCGCCATCGCGGCTTGGCGCGTTGCGCCGGCCCTCATGCGCCGCTGTGCGCCGGGCATGCATTCCCTCTGCGACCCGATCGATGGCCCCGCCCATGATGACGGCCAGATTATTCAAAAATCGTACATCCATCGATGCCGTGAAACTGCTGTCGGTCGCGCTGGCATACTTTGTCTGCGGCAGGCTGGGCCTTGCCCTGCCATCCGTCGATTCCCACATTACCCTGATCTGGCTGCCTACCGGCATTGCCGTGGCGGCCCTGCTGCGCTGGGGTTATATCTGCTGGCCGGGGATATTCCTGGGCGCGCTGGCGACCAATTATTCGATTGATTCATCCCCGTTGCTGGACAGCTGCATCGCGCTGGGGAATACCGCCGGGCCACTGCTTGCCGCATGGATGCTGCAACGATTGAAATTCCAGCGCGCACTGGACCGTGCCAGGGACATCCTGTTGCTTGTCTCTGCCGCAGCATCGGGGATGCTGGCCAGCGCCAGCGGAGGGGTGATCAGTCTGCGGCTGTTCGGGGTGCTGCCGGCGCAGGACATCGGCCTGGCCTGGCTGTCCTGGTGGGCGGGCGATGTCGTGGGCGTGCTGATGGCGGTGCCGCTGCTGCTGAATATTTCCCGCGCAGAATTGAAAAAATTATCGGCGCAGCGGGCGGAATTCCTGGCCTGGACTGGGCTTACACTGGTCCTGGTCTGGGGCGTGTTTTTCCTGAACCGCGATATCGGAAACGGTTCGTTGCCGCTGGTTTTCATATTGTTGCCGCTGGTCGTCTGGGCGGCGATGCGCTTTGGCATAGCGGGCTCGTCATTGGCGCTGCTGCTGCCGGCGGGCGTCGCCGCAGTTGCGACCGGTCTGGGGGCCGGACCGTTCCATACCCAGTCAGCCTCGCATGGCTTGATTGTGTTGTGGTTGTATCTTGCCACGCTGGTTGTGGTCAATCTGATGGTTGCGGCGCTGCAGTCAACACGAAAAAAAGTCGAGGAATCTCTCAACCTGGACAGGGATTTTAATGAGGCACTGATTCAATCGCTGCCGGGCATATTTTACGTGTTTGACACATCCGGGCGCTTTTTGAGGTGGAACAAGCAGCTTGAGAAAGTGCTGCATTGCAGCAGTGAAGAAATCGCCCGCAGCCATCCGCTGGATTTTTTTTCAGGCACTGACCGCGGCCTGGTCGAGGAAAATATCCGCAAGGTCTTCACGGACGGAGAAACCGTTGTCGAAGCCGCGCTGGTGGCTAGAAATGGCGTAAAGATCCCCTACTACTTTACCGGACGGAGAATTCAATATAACGGGGAAGCGGTGCTGGTCGGCATGGGGATAGATGTTGCAGAGCGCAAACAGGCGGAGCAGCAGCTTGTCGCAAGCGAGCTGCAGCTGCGCACCATCTTCGAGACCGGGCCGGAGTGCGTGAAACTGGTTGCGGAAGACGGGACCCTGCTGCAGATGAACCCCGCCGGCTTGCGCATGCTGGAGGCGGACACGCCCGAACAGGTCATCGGACATGAGGCGCTTGGAATCGTGCTGCCTTCATATCGCAAGGACTTTGTGGCGCTGATGCGGCGGGTGTTTGCGGGCGAGTCCGGCCACCTGGAATTCGAGGTGACCGGGCTGAAGGGCAGCAGACGCTGGCTGGAAACCGATGAGGTGCCGATGCGCGATGCGCAAGGCCGGATCACCGCGATGCTGGGAGTAACCCGCGATATCACCTCGCGGAAACAGATTGAACAGAAATCGGAAGTGCTGATGCGCCGCCATCAGGCACTGATGAAGTCCGCGCTGGAGGGTATCCACATCATGGATATGCGCGGAAACCTCGTTGAGTTCAATGATACTTTCTGCCAGATGCTGGGCTATACCCGGGAAGAAGCGGCAAAACTCAACGTGGCCGACTGGGATGCGCAATGGTCGCGGGATGAACTGATGGATCGCTTCAAACACCTGGTCAAGGTAGATGGCGCCTTGTTCGAGACCCGGCACCGCCGCAAGGACGGCGCCGTGATCGATGTGGAGGTCAGCACCACGGGGGCCGATATAGAGGGCGAATACTATCTGTATGCCTCGAGCCGCGATATTACCGCGCGCAAGAAGGCTGAAATTGAGCTGCGCGACAGCGAACGGAAATCGCGCATGTTGATGGATAGTGCGGCTGATGCGGTGTTTGTTGCGGATCCGGCAACCGAAGATTTGCTGTATTTCAATGATCGCTTCGAATCAGCCTTGGGCTATTCCAGGCTGGAATTGCTGGGCAACAACATGTTTGACCTGGTGACCCCTGCTTTTCGCGACGTCTACCGGGAACGTTTCCGCAGCATCGTTAACTTGGGCAGGGTGTCGACCAGGGAGATCCGGTTGAACCGGAAAGACGGGAGCAGTGTGTCGTTCGAAATGAATGCGGTGACCTTGCCGGATGGGACTGTATATGGCGCGTGCCGAGACATCACGGAGCGCAAGCACGCCGACGAGGCATTGCGCATCGCTGCGGTTACCTTCGATACCCAGGAGGCGATCATGATCACCGCGCCTGATGGCAGGATTTTGCGCGTCAATCAGTCCTTTCATGACATTACCGGGTATGGTTCAGATGAGGTGATCGGGCAGAACCCGCGTATGTTCCAGTCCGGCCGGCACAATGAGGCTTTTTACCAGGCGATGTGGGCTACCCTGCTCGATACCGGCAAATGGGCCGGCGAGGTGTGGGACAAACGCAAGGACGGCGGCGTCTATCCGAAATCAATGACCATCACGGCTGTTTACAATGGCCAGAAACAGGTATCGCATTACGTCGCGGTGTTCCGCGATATCAGCAATCTCAAGCAATCCGAACAGGAAATCCATCAGCTGGCCTTCTACGATGCGCTGACCAAGCTGCCGAATCGCCGTTTGCTGCTGGATCGTTTGCAGCAGGCGATGGCGACCGGCACGCGCTCCGGCGGGTATGGCGCTTTGCTGTTTCTGGATCTGGATAACTTCAAGAACATCAATGATACGCGCGGCCATGCGGCGGGCGATGAACTGCTGGTCGCGGTGGCACGCCGTTTGCAGGCTTGCGTGCGCGAGGGTGACAGCGTGGCCAGGATGGGTGGCGATGAATTCGTGGTGGTGCTGGAAAATCTGAGCAGCATGGAGAACGAGGCGGCGGCGCTGACCGAATCGATCGCGGAAAAGATACTCGATGAATTGGATAAGCCCTATCTGCTAAGCGATTTCAAGTGTCTTTCCACGGTGAGTATCGGCGCCAGCCTGTTCCGCGGTCACCAGGAAAGCGTGGCTGATTTGCTTCAGCACACCGATGTTGCGATGTATCAAGCCAAGGCCGAAGGGCGCAACACCATCCGTTTTTTCGATCCGCACATGCAAACGGTGCTGGAAGCGCGTGCCACACTGGAAGCGGATCTGCGCAATGCGCTCGAAAAACGGCAGTTCCGCCTGCGATACCAGATCCAGGTAGACAAGCTGCGCCGTCCGTTGGGCGCGGAAGTGCTGTTGCGCTGGGAGCATCCCCGCCGCGGCCTGATTTCTCCCGATGAATTCATTCCGCTGGCCGAGGAAACCGGGTTGATCGTGCCGATCGGTTTATGGGTGTTGCAAACCGCCTGTGCACAACTCAGCAAATGGCAGAATGACGCGCAGACCCGTGATTTGACGCTGGCAGTGAATGTCAGCGCCAAACAGTTTCGCCAGGTTGACTTCGTCGCTTATGTACAGCGCGCGCTGCAGGAAAGCGGTGCAAAACCAACTCACCTCAAGCTGGAATTGACCGAAAGCACCGTGCTGGACAACGTGGCGGATACCATCAGCAAGATGCATGAAATCAATGCCTCGGGGGTCAGTTTCTCAATGGATGACTTCGGCACCGGCTACTCCTCGTTGCAGTACCTCAAACTGTTGCCGCTGGACCAGATCAAGATCGACCAGTCCTTTGTGCGCGATATCGTGACCGACCCCAATGATGCCGCCATCGTGCAGACCATCATCGCGATGGCGGAGATACTGGGATTCGACGTTATTGCCGAAGGGGTTGAAAACGAGGCGCAACGCGAGTTTCTCGATTTGCGCGGCTGTCCTGCTTTTCAGGGTTATTTGTTCAGCAAGCCAGTACCAATAGAACAGTTTGAGGACTTGTTGCGTCAAGGTGTCTGAGTATCGCTTGGCGACAGGTATGCTGTTGATACACCCCCTGCGCAAGCGGCTTTCCGGGACTATCGTTTCTGCGCATCAATTCCGGCCGCGAAGCCCGCGGAAATATTGCGTGGCGTAAACTGATCCCCCATGCACAGCAACGCGCTGCCACAGGCAGCTTCACAACGTATTGCTGTGCTGACCGGGATGCCGAGCAATCTTTCGCGCATTGTTCCCCATACTGCATTTTTTGCCCCGCCGCCGCTGGTCACGACCCGTGTGAGTGGCGGCGCGCCCAGTTCGGCGAGTCTGGCATAGCCCGCCACTTCGATACGAGCCAGGCCCTGCAACAATCCATGCAGGAATTCCGCATCATTGCCGGGGCGCGGTGTCAGTCTTGGTTCCAGCTGCGCATCGCTGACCGGGAATCGTTCGCCAGTCCCGGTCAGCGGGTAATAATTCAGCGGGCTGTCCTGAAGCGGGTCGATTCCCGCGCTCAGGGAAACAAGCTGCGCATCGTTGAAATGGCGGCGCAATACGCCCGCCCCGGCGTTCGATGCGCCGCCTGTCAGCCATAGGTCGCCATAGCGGTGGCTGTATACGCCGTACTCCGCGGCCTCGATGCGCCGTGCCGAAAGCTGCTTGAGCACCAGCGTGGTGCCCAGCGTCGTCACGCCGACTCCCGTCTGGCTGACGCCGGCAGCGATGAAGGCGGCTGTGCTGTCGGTGCTGCCCGCGTGGATGGCGCATTGCGGATTGATGCCGAAATGCGCGGCGATGT